>DASUXX010000060.1:0-4631 GCA_036377755.1 Gemmatimonadaceae bacterium | reverse complement strand
CCGATGATGCTCGAACGCTTTATCGAGCGTGCCGTAGATGGCGGGCAACGCCGGAACAAATAAGAGAAGTGATCCGCCAGGATTTATTGCAGCGTACGCTTCACGAAGAAATCCTTCATGATCCTCGACGTGCTCGAGCACATTGACCGCAACGATCACATCGGCTTTGAGGCCACCATAGAACTCGCTGAGATAGCCTTTTTTTGTCTCAACTCTCGGATTGTCTTTGAAACGCGATTCGAGATGAGGAAAGGTGTTCGAGGCCGGTTCTATTGCGATGAGCTTTTCAACGTTGGGACTGCTGAGAAGGAATTCCGAGAAGGTGCCGATTCCGGCTCCGGCTTCGATTACCGTCGGGCCGAGGAAGGGCTCGAATTGGCGCAGGACCCAGCTGTAATAGTTCCTGGCTTCGGCGAGGGAATCGAGCTCGTTTCCGGAGTATTTGAAGTCTGACATCGGATGTTAAGACTATAACGATCGGCCCGACCCAACGAGTTTTTTTCTGTTTTGCTATCAGCAAAACGGAACTGCGGGGTGTTTGATCAGGCGCGTCGTGAAACCGCTTCGGAGCCGCGGCTTGGCGTATCGTCCTCGTGCGACGTGGTTCCATGCGGATGGAAATCCGGCACAAGCGTCTGAAGCAGCTTTCTGATTTCGTCTTCAGGCCGCCCATTCTCCGTCGCTTTCATCAGCGAATCAATTCGGCGAACGGTGCCTTCAGCAAGAAGCCCGTTGCGAGCGCGGAGAACCTTGGGGTGATCCGTCGGAAGAACATTCTCGGCTGTGAAGAACATTTCTTCGTACAGCTTCTCACCAGGCCGGACTCCAGTGAACCGGATCTCGATATCAGCTCCAACCTCGAGTCCGGAAAGCCGGATAAGATCAGTCGCAATATCGTAGACCCGAATCTGCTCGCCCATGTCGAGTACGAAGACCTCACCACCGCGACCAAGTGCTCCGGCCTGGAGAACAAGCTGCACCGCCTCAGGAATCGTCATGAAGTAGCGGCGCATCTCGGGATGAGTGACAGTCACCGGGCCACCCGCACGAATCTGGCGCAGAAACGTCGGGACAACCGATCCGCGAGAGCCGAGCACGTTGCCGAAGCGAACCGAGACAAAGTTGAGGCGATGCTTTGTTGCAGCGTGTTGTACGAGCTGCTCGGCAATTCGCTTCGTTGCACCCATAACCGACGTGGGGCGCACTGCCTTATCAGTCGAGATAAGAACAAAGTGCTGAACGTTCACTTCGATCGAAGCATCGACGACGTTGCGAGTGCCCTGAACGTTGTTAGTGATGGCTTCGAGAACGTTGTCTTCCATGAGCGGCACATGCTTGTGCGCTGCAGCGTGGAAGACGGCGTGCGGGCGATACTCCTTGAAGATCGCGAGGATTCTTCCACGATCGCGAACATCTGCGATAACGGGAATGATCTTCACATCGGGGAAGGAGAGCGACAGCTCCTGGAAGATGTCGAAGATCGAGTTCTCACCGTGTCCGAGGAGAACCAGTCGTGATGGGGCGAGGCGGGCAAGCTGTCTGCAAAGCTCGCTGCCGATCGACCCGCCGGCGCCAGTGATGAGAACGGTCTCACTCGTTGCAAGCTCGGCGACCGCTGCAAGATCGGTCTCGACCGCATCGCGGCGAAGAAGATCTTCGATCTGAACTTCGCGAAGCCCCGTTGCATTACCCTGCTTTGAGATGATCTCAGGGAGCGATGGAACAGTTCGCGTTGGAATTCCGCATGACAGCGCAGCGCGGACGACCTGGCGAATGACAGTGCCCGGAGCCGACGGCATCGCGATGATGATCTCGGCGACCCCGAACCGCTCGACGATCTCGGGGATATGGGCGAGAGGTCCAAGAACGGGGAGACCCGCGAGCATGTGGCCGTGCTTTGTGGCATCGGAATCGACGAAGCCGATCGGCTCGAGGCCGAGCTGCTGGGACGATGCGAAGAGCTCCTTTACGACGAGCTTGCCGGCATCGCCGGCGCCCGCGATGAGAACGCGCTTGCCCGTGTCATCCTTGCGGCGGCGCATGTAGCCCCGGCGGCCGATGCGGGCCATGAGCCTCGGCAGCGCCACAAGCGCTCCCGTGACCATCGTATCGATAAAGACCACCGAGAAGGGAACTCTGGTGGTCGTAAGGTTTGTAACTGAGAGAAGTCCGAGGCCGACTACAGCGCAGACGATACCCGCGCCGATGCTGCCGAGGAGGATCGGCTTGAGCTCGCCGACGGATGCGTGGCGCCACAGGCGGCGATACATCCCCGTCGCGAAGAAAACCGCCAGGCGGAGGGGGACGGAGATCGCGAGGTAAACTGTTACGAGCCTGAGGTTTTCGCCGATCCACTGCGGCTGCTCGAACCGGACCAGAAACGCTATGAATGTCGCCGCGATTACGGAAAAGAAGTCAGCGACGAACAGGTGCCTGTTTCGAATTGGCTTGAGCAAAACGTGTTTCTGGTCTGGGGTAGTTCGGAATATTCAAAAGCGCAAAAAAACCCTTTGCCGCCAAAACGGCTGGTCGGCAAAGGCCATGCCCTCGCGGAATCTACGCAATTAGGACTCCAATACAATCCGGATGTCACTAATTGACGCGGACTTACGAGGCCTTGGATGCTAGCTTCCAATGTTGACTCATGCTAGGCCCCATATGACATTTCCCCGGCTAAACTGTTTAATAAGGAATCAATGAAAACTGCGCTGATTACGGGGGTCACCGGCCAGGACGGGGCCTATCTCGCGCGTCTGCTGCTTGCGAAAGGCTACAACGTTCATGGGCTCAAACGGCGAGCCTCGATGTTCAATACGCAGCGCGTCGACCAGATATACTCCGAGCCCCAGGACGTCCACTCGAGGTTCCACCTTCATTATGGTGACCTGACGGACGCCACGAACCTCATCCGCATCATCCAGGAGGTTCAGCCGGACGAGATCTACAATCTCGCGGCCCAGAGTCACGTGCAGGTCTCATTCGAGACTCCCGAATACACGGGTAACTCGGATGCCTTGGGCGTACTGCGCATTCTCGAGGCGCTTCGCATCCTGAACATGCTCGATCGCGTGAGGTTCTATCAGGCTTCCACGTCGGAGATGTACGGAAAAGTCCAGGCGATTCCGCAGGACGAGAACACTCCGTTCTATCCGCGCTCCCCATATGGTGTCGCAAAGCTTTACGGTCACTGGATCACTGTGAACTATCGTGAGGCATACGGAGTTCACGCGTCGTCGGGAATTCTCTTCAATCACGAGTCGCCGATTCGCGGTGAGACGTTCGTAACGCGCAAGATCACAATGGCAGTCGCGAAGATTCGCGAAGGGCAGCAGGACAAGCTGTTCCTCGGTAATCTCGACGCCGAGCGTGACTGGGGATTTGCGGGTGATTACGTGGAAGGAATGTGGCTCATGCTTCAGCAGCCCAAACCCGACGATTACGTGCTTGCAACAGGTGAGAAGCACACCGTTCGCGAATTCTGCCAGCTCGCGTTCTCACGCGTCGGCATGAACCTCGAATTCCGCGGAAAGGAAGAGAACGAGGTTGGAATCGATTCAGCGACCGGCCGCGAGGTTATCGCAGTCGATCCACGCTACTATCGTCCAACTGAAGTGGAGCTTCTGCTCGGAGACGCGAGCAAGGCGCAGCGCGTTCTTGGATGGAAGCCTCGCGTATCGTTCAACGAGCTCGTCGACATGATGGTCGATGCCGATCTCAATGCGGTTCAGTCAGGCGTCCCGTTCACGATCGAGTCGTCATACTCTGCATTGCACGCGGTGATTAAGTGAAGGACAAGGCGGTGAGCCGCTGTTTTGTCGCGGGGCACCGCGGGCTCGTAGGGTCGGCAATTGTGCGCGCGCTGAAGTCGCAGGGTTATCCGGAGCCGATCGTGCGCACGCGGTCGGAGCTCGATCTTCTCGACCAGCAGGCTGTGCGCGAATTCTTTCGCGAGGAACGGCCTGATGTGGTTTTCCTTGCCGCTGCAAAAGTCGGCGGAATCAAGGCGAACGATACATACCGCTGGGATTTTCTGTACGAGAATCTCGTCGTGCAGACCAACGTCCTCGGCGCCTCACTCGATACTGGCGTCGATCGCATGGTCTTTTTCGGCAGCTCGTGCATTTATCCCCGTCTCGCAACGCAGCCTATCAAGGAAGAGTATCTGCTGACCGGTCCGCTCGAGCACACTAATGAGCCATATGCGATTGCAAAGATCGCAGGCGTCAAGCTCGTCGACGCTGCGAACTCGCAGTTCGGCCGCAAGTGGATCTCGCTCATGCCGACGAATCTCTATGGGCCGAACGACAACTTCGATCTCGAGAAATCGCACGTCCTTCCCGCACTGATTCGAAAATTTCACCATGCAAAAGAAGCGCGTGCAGATGGACGCGATGCATCGGTCACGCTGTGGGGACACGGTACCGCGCGACGCGAGTTTCTCCACGTCGATGATGCAGCGAATGCTGCCCTCATGATGATGGAATCAGGTGTTACCGGGCTCTACAACGTCGGATCGGGATCCGATCTCACGATTCGTGAGCTTGCTGATATCGTTGCGCGAGTTGTCGGATACGATGGCCCTGTTCACTGGGACACATCGAAGCCTGATGGCACTCCGCAGAAGCTGATGG
>DASUXX010000059.1:0-16145 GCA_036377755.1 Gemmatimonadaceae bacterium | reverse complement strand
AGCGGTCGCATTCGTCCGGAGTGGCTCGTTCAACGCAGTTCCATCAGTGCCGTACCATCGCACCGATCCGAGAACCGGGTCTGCTGACGCAGCCTGCATGATCTGCACGACCTCATCGAATCCAGCATGCGCAACTGCAACTCCTGCAGTTCCACCTCGCGCGGTAATTGCCGCCTGCACCTGTGTCTTCAATGAAGCGAGCGCTGCAGTGAAGTCAGTCACCGTTGGCTCATATTGAACACCGGTGCTCACTGTTCCGACCTGTCCGAATAACGCACGGGTCGCGACCTGAAGCCCGACGTTGCCCGCATCGTTGCGCCAGAACGGAATGATTGTCTTCTGGTTATCGGCCTTCATCACACCGACGAGCGCGACCGCTTCCAAAGTGTCAGAAGGTGTCAGACGAAAAACGTTATCGCCCGCAATCGCGAGTGAACCCGCAGTACTGGACTGGCTGATCAGCAGCATCGAGTTGTCGTTCACGTACTGCTTGATCGCAGCGACTTCCGCACTGGACTGCGGTCCGATCACGACTTCGATCCCCTGCCCCTTCATTGCGGTCAGCTGCGTCAGAGCAGTTGCTGGCTCGAGCTTGGTGTCCTGAATGTTCGCTTTGAACGAATACCCGCTCGTACCGGTGGCGAGATAGGCATTCACGTCTTCGATGCCGATCTCCATCGCCGCCTTGCTCGTTACGCCGAGGGTCGCCCAGTTGCCCGTGAGGGAGAAGAGACCGCCCAGTGTGATCTCCTGGTTGCCCACGCCGGTGGGCTCATCTTCACATCCTGCAACCGCAAGTCCGGCGACAATAAGGGCAGCAACTTTCCAGCGCATACTTCAGGCAGCTCCGTTCGGGGAGCGCCTAAGATAAGAGTAACCGAACGGCCCGTCACTAAGATTCTTTTGAGCCTCTACTTCCGTTCGCTGAGCGCGGCCAGTGATTCGAGAATCCTGACGAACCTCGGGTGCTCACGCACGAAGTCGAAATCGGTATCGTGCGTGAGCCATTCGCGGTGCCGCCATCCCATTTCCACCGCAGCCTCGAGATTGTCGAGCGCGTTGTCGGTATCCTTGAGCAGCGCATAGGCACACGCAGCGTTGTAAACCGTGAGCGCATCGTTGTCGATTGCGATCGCACGGTCGATTGCACGCATCGAGCGATCCCTGTCCCCCTCCTGCGCATAATGCGTAGCAGCAAGCACCCACGCGCGTGGGTCATCAGGATTGAAAAGGAGACGATCTTCGATGAGCTTGAGCGCGTGCCGCCGCGCGGCATCCGCGTCAGCTTCACGGCCCGCTGCTGTATATGCTACCGCGAGCATCGAAGCCACATCGTACGAGTCCGGCCTCAGCGCCTGCGCAATCCGCATGATCCTGATCGCGTCGTCCGGCCTTCCCTGCCACACGAGATTGCGACCCCACAGATAAGGAGCTTCGAAAAGCTTCGGATCCAGCTTCATCGCTTTCTCGTACTCGCGATTGCTGTTCGCAAAATCTCCCGCGCACGAGAAAACAGCGCCCATCGCGCTGTGTGCCTCAGCGAGATCGGGTTCGAGCTCGAGCGCTTTTTCCGCAGCTTTGCGCCCTTCTTCCACGAGGCGATGGTCGCTTTCGAAAAGAAGAAATCGCATTGAATACGTGTCGGCGAGACCCGCATACGCAGCTGCATACTCCGGGTCGATCTTCACGGCGCGCTCGAACATCTCGTGCGCATACTCCAGGCTTTTCTTTCTGAGATCGACGAACTGCCTGCCCCTGAGATAGTACTCATACGCCCGCAGGTCACGCGTCTTCGCCTTGAGCGCCTTACGCTCGGCGTCACCGAGTATTACGCGCAATGCACGGACGATCGACTCGGAAATGTCGTCCTGAATCGCGAATACATCTTCCATCTCGCGATCGTATCGCTCCGCCCACAGCTGCGTTCCGTCGGAAACATTGACGAGCTCAGCGGTTACACGAATGCGGTTTCCTGATTTGCGCACAGAGCCATTCAGAACGGTCGACACTTTGAGACGGCGTCCTACTTCCTGGAGATCATCGCGCTTGCTTCTCATCGGGAACGCTGTCGTTCGGGGAGCGACGCGCAGCGTCCTGACTTTAGATAAAGCGTTGATGATCTCTTCCGCGATTCCATCGGCGAGATACTCGTTCTCAGGATCAGAGCTCAGGTTGTCGAAGGGAAGCACGGCAACTGATTTGGCGGCGGCAACTGAGGGAGCTGCCATGACCCGAAATGCAGTTGGAGTCGTACGTCCCCCTGCCAGCAGGCCCGATGCAAACTCGCGCATCGTTTCGAACCTGTCGTAAGGCTCGAGTGACATCGCACGCCTCAGCGTCTCAATGACCTCGAGCGGGACGCGATCTGTGAGATCATCGAGACCAGGTACGTCGCCTGTCATGCGCTTTGCCATTACCGCCTGAGGCGAGACTCCACTGAAGAGCTGTCGACCTGCAACCATCTCGACGAGCATGCACGCTAGACTGTATTGATCGCTTCGCCCATCGATATCGGATGATCCAACAGCCTGCTCCGGACTCATGTACGCTGGAGTGCCGATCACCATCCCGGTCATCGTGAGCCCTGACGCGTCCTTATCGAGCGGCTTTGCAATTCCGAAATCCATCAGCATTGCAATGCCTTCGTGCACCATCACGTTTTCGGGCTTGATGTCGCGATGGACTATTCCCTGGCGATGCGCATAGTCGAGAGCGGCCGCCATGTCCTGCACGTACGCGACAGCGTCTTCGACAGGGATGCTGCCAAGCCGGTCGAGTGATTGCCTGAGCGACTCGCCTTCCACATACGGCATTACGTAATACAGGAATCCTTCGGTTGCTCCCGAATCAAATAGCGGAAGGATGTGCGGATGATTGAGCCGCGCTGCTGTTTTTATCTCGCGAAGAAACCGTTCCGCGCCGACCGATTCCGCTACATCACGATGCAGCACCTTGAGTGCAACGAGCCGCTCGTGGCGGAGATCCTGCGCGAGATAAACGGCTGCCATACCGCCGCGGCCAAGCTCGCGATCGATGGCGTATTGCGAGCCGAGCGCATTACGAAGAGCGTCAGTTGAAGGGATGGTGGCGGTCATCGGTGTGGAATTTACCGCTGTCTCATAGCAAGCGTCTTCACTTTCGCGTTTGGCGTTCGCAGTTGTCCGCCGGCCGTTGTCCGTAAACGGATAACGGCAAACGGATTACGGCAAACGCCCAACGCGAGAGGAGATCACCTGGCCTTCCAGCAGCGCCCCAACGCTGCGAGTGATCCGCCAATAGCGACAGCTGGCACCGCTATCACCGTCCCTTCATTGCTCGACCCGCCGGCGACGAAATACGCAGCAATGCCACCAATTGATGCACCGAGGAGCGATCGCTTGAACCGTCCCGGAAAATCGCATTGACTGCCGAGATTCGCTGCAGATGCACCGATCGCTGCTCCGATCGCCGAGCCTGCGAGTCCGCCCCAGATCAGCTGGTCGAGTCCTGGGTCATCGCATCCGCAATTATGCGGAAGAATGTTGTAGCCGAGATAAGCGCCGCCGATTGTTCCGACGAATGACCCGCCGAGTGCGCCGAAGAATCTGATAGCACCTGCGTTTCTCGCGGGCGCTATCGAAGTGTCAGCACGAATCCGTGGACCAGTTTCCTGCGCAGCGAGC
The DNA here is from genome assembly GCA_036377755.1 of Gemmatimonadaceae bacterium. GTDB lineage: Bacteria > Gemmatimonadota > Gemmatimonadetes > Gemmatimonadales > Gemmatimonadaceae > UBA4720. Next base: position 12,483 of record DASUXX010000059.1, on the reverse strand, counting down.
GCGCTCGCGTGAAGTGTCAGCAGCAATGATCCAACCGCGAGCGCCTTCCACATGAATTTCAATATGAGACCGGTGATGCTCCCGCGTGAGAGTGCTAACAGGACTCTTACAACGACTTAATTCTTTCTTCGTGTATAGATGAAGTCGTAGTTGACAGACCACTTTCCATCCTGGCCTTCGCTCTCCGAGAGCTGGCGCACAGTGTCCGCCGCGATTTTGAAGAACGTAAGTCTTGTCTTCACGCGTCCTGATGCAGGCGGAAGTGCCGGAGTGGTTCCCTCATATCGCATCGCGTTATCGCTGTACGTCCCGCTGTACTCGTGAAGGCCGCCGGAGTTGTCGACCCAGATCTGGAACCACTTCTCGCGAGTACGATCCCAGATGTTGAAGCTTTGTCCCACGGATGCGGGTGCCTTCCATGATTCGTGAACTACGCAGCCATCATCGATCTTCGTGATCTCACTGCGCGCAGGTGGATTTGTCGGAGCAAGACGAGGACGTACATCCCAGGTTCCGACCCAGAAATCGAACTCCTTGAACTTTGCGTCATACATGCAGGGCCGCGCGTTGCGATCGATATCGGTGAGAAACTTCGCAAAACGCGCGTCCGCTTTGATCTTCTGCATTGGCCTGAGTGAATCACCCGGAATCGGAATCAGCGGCAAGCCCGCATCGGTTGCGCGCTTCAACTCAACGAACGCCTCATCGATCTTTCCCGATGCTGCTTCAATCAGCGCCAGCCTGAATGCCGTCTGCAACACGGGCGCTCCCTTTCGCTCTGCAACAGCAATCTGCTTTCTGGCTTCGTCGTACCTTCCGAGCTCAGTGAGGGCGACACCAAGCCTGATGTAAGGAAGTGCCGCGGTCGTATCCGTTCTGACGATCGTTTCATACGCATTTGCAGCGGCATTCCAGTCACGCGCATTCCATGCATCACTCGCAGTCTTCTGCAATTGTGGTTGCGCACCCAGTGCCGCGAGGGGACCGAAACCTGACAAAACAATGACAAACTTTCTCAGCATCGCTTCTCCTGTGTTATCGCGTACCGGCGTATCTTGGAATCGACGATTTTTTCACGCTATCAAAAAGTTGCTCGGGACTTAAAAACCAGAGTCATGCGCTCGCTGGACACGATCGTATTCGAGACGCCTCTCGTGCGCGCCGCCCAATTCCGGTGCGACGTGCGGGATCCGCGATTTCGCGACAGTGGACCGACAGAAAATTTCCTCGTCGTTTTCCCGCGCACTGCCGTCTGGATTGCGCATGCCGAGTCGCGACCTTTCGTCTCCGATCCATCGATTGCGACGATCTACAACACAGGGCAGGAATACCGGCGCGAGGCTATCAGTCACGACGGCGATCGATGCGACTGGCTTGCGGTTGCCCCCGCAATTGCGCGCGAGATCTCGGAAGCGATTGACGAGTCTGCGCGCGATCGTGAGAAGCCCTTTGCTGCCGAGTGCGCGCCGGTTACGCGAGATCTCTATCTTGCGCAGCGGGCTTTCTTCAAGAAGATCGAGCGAGGAGAGATAACCTCATCACTCGAAGCTGAGGAGACAGTCATATCGCTGGTCACGTCCGTCATCGCGCTTTCGCATCATCACACGCGCGAACGGCGGCCTGATATCGAATGGCAGAACGATCTTGTCGAGAGAACAAAAGCCGCGCTTGTCAGCAAGCTTCTCGATCGGCAGAGTCTTGGCGAGCTTGCTGCTACCGTCGACGTCTCACCCTTTCACCTTTGCAGAGTTTTTCGGAAGGCGACAGGGCGAACGCTTCACGAATACAAGACTGACCTTCGGCTTCGATTTGCGCTGCAGATGATGGATGAGAGGTCGGCTGATCTTTCGTGGATTGCTATTGAGTGCGGCTTTTCCAGTCACAGCCATTTTACGGCAGCGATGAGATCGATGTTCGGCGCAACTCCTTCAGAACTGAGAAAGGCGTTGGCGTAACTCCGCGCCTAGCCGAACTGCGGCTGCCGGTCGCCGGTGGTCGGTCTTCGGCGGCGGTCGCCGGCTACCTGCTACCTGCTACCTGCAAGGCGAAAAACCCGCAGTTCCGTTTTGCCGATTGCTGACCGCCGGTAGCCGGCCGCCGATGCCGGAGACCGGACGCCGGCGTCCGGCCGCCCGCTGTTTTCAAACCAGAGAAACCATTTACGTGTAGCGCGCGACTGCCATTGCAACGGCGGCGAGAATAAGAAGCCAAGCGACAATTCTGCCCCACATAGTCGACTTCTCCCGAGCAGCGCCCATCTGTGCCATCATCACTGCTCGATCTGCCTCCGACGCACCAGCAAGCTGCGGCCCAAGACTTAACGAGACTTTAATAGCCGGCCGAATGACAACCATTCCTATTATGTAGGCAATAACGGCAAGCACAGCTCCAAGCCCGAACGTCATTCCCGGCCGCGACGACGTGAATGTTGAATCAAGTCCAACGCTGTCGTGCCAGTAGAGATACGCGCCGGAAATAATCGTCATCGTCGCAACGCCGGGGAGAAAATTGATGAACCCGCGCTTGACGAGCGCCTGCATGACTTTTCCGGCGTCAGGCCCGATGTCGTTCAGTGCCGGCCCAAGGAATCGCGCGTTGAAGACCATGACTCCAACCCACATGATCCCGGACAGCACGTGAAGAATTCGCGCAATAATGAGAAGTGCCTGCAAAATTCGCCTCCCTCTCGGTTTTCGTTTTGTGGGTTACTCCGACGAAAAATTACCATTCCATAATGCCTTCGACGTAAAAAACATTTTATTTGGCACACCGAAGCAAGCATCCCATATTGAGCCATGGCCGACACGCCGCTACCCGACTACTACGAGATTCTGCAGGTGTCACCCCGCGCCGATCAGGAAACGATCGACCGCGTTTTTCGACATCTCGCCAAGCGATACCACCCCGACAACAAGGAAAGCGGCAACGCCGACAGGTTCGCCGAGCTCGTCACTGCTCACGATGTTCTGTCCGACACGGCGCAGCGCGCAACGTACGATGTGCGATACGAGAGCGTTCGCGAATCGCGATGGAAAATCTTCAACCAGGACTCTGCAACAAGCGAGATCTCGAACGATGCGCGCGTTCGTCTCGCAATTCTGTCCCTGATGTATGTGGCTCGTCGCAATGACCTGAGCGAGCCGGGAATCGGAATCATCGAGCTGGAAAAAGTTCTCGCGGTTCCGCAGAACGTTCTTCAGTTCCAGATGTGGTACCTTCGCGAGAACGCCTGGGTCGAGCGTCTTACGACAGGCCACTTCGCGATTACAGCGTCGGGCGTCGACAAGCTCTTCGAGCTCGGCGGCCCTTACAAAACCGGCCCGCATCTTCTCCGCCCCGGCGAGGCCGTCGAAGAATCGGCCTAAGCGGTTTCTTCAACTCCGCGCGTTACACAATACATGAAGTAGTCGGTGTTGCGCGGCGACCCGTTCAGCATTCTCACGAGCGATGCAGCCTGGCCTCGATGATAGCTCGAGTGATTCACTACGTGCAGCATCGTCTCGCCGAGTGGCTGCACGGTCTCGATGCCGGTACGCGTGCGAATAGCAATCGGCTTGAGCAGCTCTTCATCACTTAGCGAGTTGACGAACGAGAACTGTCTCTTCCAGAACGAATTCCACAGCCGCGACAGCGAGCTGACATCGACCATTCCCGCATAATCCGGCGGCTCACCAAGTGAATGGCCTTCCCATCGCGACAGCCAGATGACTTCGGCGCCTAGTATGTGCTGCAACGTCGCGCGGACCGAGGGAAAGCTTCCACCGATATCCTTCCAGTACTGCTCAGTAGTGAGCTCCGCTGCAGAATCGAGCGTCTTGAGGTTCGCCCACTTGTTGTACTCGAAAAGATCGACAAGCTCGCCAACGTTCATTCCTTATCCTCGTCTGGTACTGCGTCGACGACGACAGGCTTTGGACCTGCGTCGCTCATTAGATGTGCAATCCACTTCGATTCTTCAAAGCTGTCGAACAGGAACCGCGTGCCGATCGAAAGCGGCACTGCTGCAAGCGCGCCCATTGGCCCAAGCAGCCAGCCCCAGAATAAAAGTGAAAGCACGACTACCAGTGGCGAAAGATCTAGCCGGCCACCGACGAATCTTGGCTTGATGATGTTGTCCACCGCAAAGTTGATCAGCACATATCCAGCGAGGACAGCAATCGCCCGGCCGAAGCCGAATTGAATCAATGCAAGAAGCGTCGGTGGCGTGAGCGCGATGATAAATCCGATGTTCGGCAGGAAGCTCAAGAGGAACGACAGCACTCCCCAGAGAATCGCGAAATCGACACCGAGCGAGAGAAGCAGGACGGTGTCGAGGAATGCTGCAGCAAGCCCGAACACAGCATTCAGTCCGACGTAGCTGCGAATGCTGTCGCCAAAATGCGAGAACCTCTCGATGACCTCGGGACGATCCGAAAGCGCTTCGCGCAGCTTTTCGGGATAACGCACAGCCTCGAGCATCATGAACGCCATCAACAGCACGAGCAGAAAAAGATTTCCCGCGGTGTGCGTGAACGTCTGCACGATCTTGAGCGCGTACCCCACGATTGTGCCGGGGCTTACCAGATTGTCAGAAAGGATTCTCGAAGTATCGAACGGCAGCTCGGCCAGCTTGACGCGAATGAGATCCTGCAGCGCTTCGATGCGCGGTTGATATCCGGGAAGATTGTTCTGCAGCTGAATGAGTGACGTCCACACGAGTGCAACGAACAGCGCAATTCCAACTATGCCGAGCGCAATTCCCGTCAGCGCTGCAACACTCGGGTGCCATCCGCGCTTGCGCAGCCATTCTGATCCGGGGCTCCACGCAACTGTGATGATGAGCGCAATCAGAACTGGACCGATGATCGACTGCGCCGCCCGCATTCCCGCGAGCACTGCAATCGCGCCGGTAATGGTGAGAAGAAGCCGGCTTACCGACGAGAATCCGCGCTGACGCTGGATAGTGTCCACGCTATAAACCTACGATACGGCGGTACCTCGGGTTCGACACGAACCGGGAATACAGGGGATCACCTCGAATGGCGTATCGCGACATTCCACCGGGAATATTGATTCGCTTTTCGAGCTGGTCGAGCGCTGCGTTGTCGTCACGGATGAGCGTGAAAATGCGAACGCGGAGGTTGTCCCGCAGTGCTCCGCCGACCGCGTCACGAGATGCAGGCGTTATTGAATCCGCGGCTGCGAGAGCGCGCATTGCTTCGCCTCCCCTGCCGCGAAATGCAAGCGCAGTTGCAAGCTGCTCATAATTCCGCGCGGGGTCGGGCGAAATGTTGATCTCAGCTCTTGTCGCACGCTGCGCAGAATCGGAATACGCTCGCATTCTGGCAGAGTCACCAGTGTAATAAAACAGCTCGGTTTTGTTCAGGTAGAAGAGACCCGCCGGTACGTTTGCATCGTGACGCGCAGCGACCAGCGCGTGCCGGAGCTCGGCATCTTCAACTGCCGGCCAAGTCATCGATTGCAGCAGATATCTGAGAGCCGGCTCTCCAATCGCACTCCGTGCCTGCCGCAGATGCTCGATAGCTTCGAAGACATTGCCACGCGCAAGAATCGCTATACGACTCTTCATCAGGTGACTGTCTGGTTTATCGGGCGCCATAGCCATCGCCTGATTTACGTAGCGCTCTGCTGAATCGAAGCGATGCAGGAACAGGAACGTGTTCGCGAGCTCGAGAACGTTGGTCGCGACTCCCGGCTCGAGATCGACGGCCCGCTTCCACTCCCGGATCGCATCCTCCCAGCGAGCGAGCTTTCGATCTATATCCCCCATGAAAAACACCGGCAGCACATCACTCGGCCGTGATGCACTCGCCTTGCGCAGCTCCGCCAGGGCGCCCGGAAGATCGCCGCGACCGCGATAAAGAAAAATCCCGCGCGCGAGGTGCACGTCGGGACTCGTTGCATCGAGAGCTTCTGCCTTTCGTAGTGCGTTCTCTGCAGCCGCGAGACTTTGCGAGACCCGGCTGCCCGTATACCTGTACAGCTGGGTGTTAGCGATCGACAGCCACGCCCATGCTTGAAGAAATCGCGGATCTGCTGCCGTCGCTTCAGCGAGAAGTCGCGCGCCATCGCGAATCGGCGCAACCCGAAGATTGTTCTGCACAAGCTCTCTGCCGTGCATGTACTTCGTGTATGCCACAGGATCGCGAGTTGGCTCCAGGGTGAGTGCGTCCCTGGCCGGAGTCAGCAGCGGCAGATTCAGATTGTTCGTGATCTGCGTCGCCACTTTCGATTGAACGTCGAACATTCCCGATGGCGCAGTCTGATATGCTTCGGACCAGAGCTGCGATCCATCCTTTCCATCGATGAGTGCGGGACTGACTCGGACAAGCTGCTCACCCCCGGCCGGCTTATCGAGACGCACCTTTGCGGAGATGATGTACTGAACTCCAAGATCGCGGGCTATCTGCTGCGGGGTCTTTCCGCCAGCCGCATACATCTTCGCTGTTTGACGTCCAATGACCTTAACCTCCTGCAGCGTCGACAGACGATTAGTGAGATCTTCTGTCATGACGTCGGCGATATCCTTTCCATCGGTAGAGCCGACGTTCTCGAACGGAAGCACTGCGATCGCGGGAACCACCTTCGGCTTGTCTGACAGCAGCTTCTGCTGCATGCGCATTGTTCCGAGCACTGCAAGCGCGATCAGTACGACAGATTCGGCGACTGCAACGCCAAGCCGTAACGGACGGCGTCTACGCATTGCACCAGCGGTCGACACAGGCGGCGTCATTGCTCCGCTCGGAGTGCTCATCCCGGTAATTTGAATTGTGGTAACTTGCGCGCAATGACCAATCTGTCCGGCTCGCCTGTCGTGATACTTGGCGCCACCTCCGCGATTGGCCGCGAGATCGCCGAAGTGCTGTCGGATCGCGGCAAGAGCCTCGTTCTCTACGCTCGCAACATTGCCGAATGTGAGGAGATGGCCCGGGAGCTCGGCGCGAGGCACGGGATCAGCGCAATCGCGCGCCGCCTGGACGTGAACGCATTCGCCGAAGAAGGCCTGCGACGCGAGCTCGAGCCGATGGTTCCAATGGCCGGCGTGATTCTTTGCGTTGGTTATCTGGGCGACAACATCAAGGCGGCCGCAGATCCGTCAGAAGCTGCACGGATCATGGACACCAACTTCATTGGGTCTGCACGGGCGCTCGACGTTGCGGCATCGATGCTGAGTGGCGGGTTCGTATGCGCTCTCTCGTCTGTTGCGGCCGACCGTCCGCGGCGAAAGGTTCACACGTATGGATTGGCGAAGCAGGCCTTGAACACATACCTGTCGCAGCTGCGCCGCCGTCTCGCACCGCGCGGGGTACGAGTGATTACCGTGAAGCTCGGATCAGTCGATACGAAGATGATCGCTCACAAGCGCCGGCACCCGCTGGTTGTTTCTGCGCGTTCAGCTGCCGTCGCGATTGTCGATGCATGCCTTACCGCTGATGGCGTCGTCTACATTCCAGCCAAGTGGAAGTACATCATGCTCGGAATGAGGATTGTTCCTGAGCGGATATACAGACGCTTGTGACTCTTAACGGCGCGGCGCTCACGCGCGCTTGTAGCCTGTAGCTGCTCTAGCGCTTTGCCTTTAGCGTGCTAAAACAGAACTGCGCCTTTAGCTAGTAGGAGCAAATAGCTAATCGCGCAGTTCCGTTTCAGCACGCTAAGGGCTCAGCGCTAGAGCAGCTACAGGCTACAAGCGCGCGTGAGCGCCGCGCCGTTAAGTCCTAGTCCCACCAGCCTTGCAGGTACCATTCATTCTTCTCTCTATACAACCAGACGAGAGTCCCGTTTTCATTGACGCATCGGTAGTACTCGCGCGCAAATGGCTTCGACCATTGCTCACCTGATACACGATCAGGACCAGCAGCAGTCTCGACAAGAACCCAGTCCTCGGCATCACGATACTTCACTGGAAGATCATGATCGCGCCGCCTTGCAGTCTTTACTGAGATCCGGCGCGGTTCCGGAAATAATTGCAGTGTAAGCTGCGGATCAGCGCGCGAATCTTTCATCATGTGCGCGCGGGCAGCATGCGATGGCTCCTGCACCTGCCAGCGCGTTCTCTTCTCTACGAGAGGATGTTTTGAATTCGATGGAACGACAATCACTGCACCCTGGTCGTCGAGAAGCTGCGCGACAGTTTCTTCAGTCACTCTCGCCGTAGCAAATCCGCGATCGAAGATGTCGCCCTGCCGCTCCACTTCACCGGTGACAGATTCGACTCGCAGCTCTATTCCCGTTACCGAGTCAGGAAGCTCGATGCGATCGAGATGCGTGCGTATCAGTCGCATCCATGCCTTGCGGCTCGCAGTCGATCGCGATGGACGCACGAGGTGCTCGAACGATGTGCGATTCGCTAGCGAGAACACGAGCATCATCTCACGGGCGCACAGTCCCTGGCATTCGAGTGCAGTCGACACGTTGTCGACGAGAGCATTGATGACGAAGATCAATCGCTCCGGATCTGACAGCGTGTAATCCACCCAGTCCATCGACGACTGCGGCAGCGTCCTCGGCATTGCTGCAAAGACGAGACGATTGTCATCTGCGCGCGAGAGTCTCCACAGGTGCGCTCCTTCTGCACCGAATCGCACCTCGACTGATTCCTGCTCGAGACATGCAAGATCTCCACATCTCTCGATGCCTGTGCCCTCGAACAGGTTCATCAACGGCGGTGAAGGATCGAGAATGTCGATTGGAATCCTGCTTATGAATTCACGCTCGGCGCCAGGCTCAACTCGCGTAAATGCGGGAATCGATTTTCCGCTCTCGCCCCTGAATCGCGCAGCGACTTCAGCAGCAACTGGAATCTGCGACACGCCAAACTGGACACGCGCAGTTGTAACTTCTCCAATCACCGTTTCGAGATCCTGGCAGATTACAGTGAGCTCCAGGCTTTTTCCGTCGGCCCAGATAATTCCCTTCGCCGAGTCGACGGTGACGCGCGGTACTATTTTGAGGGCAGCCGCAGCGAGTCGGTCGAGCGGCTGGGATTTCCAGTCTGGGCAGTAAAGGCAGATGTAGGTCATTGTCCGGGGGCTCCAACGTATCCCGAACAAATACCGAAAGCAAGAACGAGGCCCTGGTCAATGCGGTAACTTGGCCGGGAACATGTTTTTCAACGAGGATAGGCAGATAACGAGCGTGTCTGGTATCGGTCAGCCTGAGCCGCCCGGCGAAGTCGAGACGTCCCTGCGCGAAAGGCTTCGCGCAGTTCAAAGAAGTCTCGATGAGTCGCAGCGTCTTTCACTGCTTGGCAGCTGGGAGTGGGATCTCGCAACAGGCCAGCTCGTGTGGAGCGACCAGACATTCCGCAACTTCGGGCTCGAGCCTGGATCTATCGAGCCGACATTCGACGAGTATCTCAAGCGGCTGCACCCTGAAGATCGCGAGCTCGTGACATCGACCGTGCAGGGTGCAGCGATGTCCGGGCAGCCGTTCGACTACTATCACCGGATCATTCGTGAGGACGGTGAGATCCGCACGCTGCACGCGCGCGGCAGCATGGTCGATGAATCTCCGGCGTCAGGACGAATGCTCGGAACAGGCCAGGACGTCACTGAGATTCTTCGACTTCAGGCTGAGAAAACAGCGCTCGCGACAGAAGCTGAAGACGTGCGGCGCAACAAATTCCTGAGCGACGCAACGCATGATCTTTATTCGACGATGGATTACGAGACCCGGCTCGCCGAGCTCGCAAAGTTCATTGTTCCGAAACTCGCTGACTGGTGTGCAGTGGACATCCTCCAGGCCGACGATTCATTCAAGCGCCTCGCCGTCGTGCACTCTGAGCCGGATAAGGTGCGCCTCGCGAAAAGACTCGATGAGGATTATCCCGAAGATCCAGCGAGTCCGACAGGACGACGTGAAGTGCTGAAGACAGGAAAGCCAGTGTATATGGCGGAGATCACGACGGGGATGATCGATGCCGGTGCACGCGATGAACAGCACGCGAAGCTGATTCATTCGCTCGGCCTCAGGTCTTTCGTCATTGCGCCTCTCATCGCACGCGGAAAGAAACTCGGTACACTGACGGTCGTGATGGCTGAATCAGGACGCACCTTCACGCAGCGCGATGTCGATACAGTCGTTGAAATTGCGAGACGATCGGCCGTTGCGATCGACAATGCACGCCTTCACCAGGAGCTCCAGAAGAAGACCAATCAGCTCGAGGAGCTGCTCGAAGAGACGCGCTCGTGGAATGAGACGCTCACCGAGCAGGCAGTTGAGATGGAAGTTGCGCAGGAATCGCTTCGCGAAGCGGCGAACGATCTGGAAAAAGCAAACGAGGAGCTCAGGGAAGCAGAGGCACGTTATCGGTTCCTGTCAGATACGATTCCGGTTCAGGTATGGACCGCAACCCCGGATGGCGCGCTCGATTATGTGAGCCAGCGCACTGCGAAGTTTTTCCGGCGGTCGCAGGAAGAAATTGTTGGAAGCGGCTGGCTCGATGTAGTTCATCCCGACGATCAGGAATCGACAATCGCTGCATGGAACCGGTCGCTCGCCACCGGTGACGAATACGAAGTCGAGTTCCGCCTCTGGAGTCCGGCGGACAATGCGTGGGTGTGGCATTTAGGCCGTGCCGTTCCGCTGCGCGATGACGATGGCAGGATCGTGCGCTGGTTCGGAAGCAACACGAACATGGATGCGCTCCGCAGGATGTCCGACGAGCACGAGCGTCTCAAGCACGAAGCGCAGGCCGCGAACCGCGCCAAGATGGAATTTCTTGCCGCGATGAGCCATGAGCTTCGCACGCCGCTCAACGCAATCAACGGTTATGCCGATCTCCTGCTCATGGAGATCTCCGGCACGCTGACAGATGACCAGCGCAATTACATCACACGCGTGCAGCGCAGCGGCAAGTTCCTGCTCGGCCTCATCAACGATGTGCTGAACTTCGCGAAGATCGATGCGGGAGTTCTCGATGTCAGAAAAGTTCCTGTCGACCTGAATGTCACGCTCGATGGAATCCATGCGCTCGTAGAGCCGCAGATAAACGCAAAGCAGCAGCAGTACAAATACGAATCCGCTGGATGTGACGTCACCGTTCTCGGAGACAGTGAAAAGATCGAGCAGATCGTGCTCAATCTTTTGACGAACGCATCCAAGTTCACCCAGGAGAGCGGAAGCATCGGAGTCGGATGCCACATCGAGGATATGTGGGCGATTGTCAGAGTCACTGACAGCGGTCGCGGCATTCCTGCAGAGAAGCTCGATTCGATCTTCGATCCATTCGTGCAGGTAGACCGCTCACGGAATTCATCGAGCCAGCAGGGAGTCGGACTTGGGCTCGCGATCAGCCGGGAGCTGGCGAGAGCAATGGATGGAGACATCACGGTTGCCAGCACAGTCGGTGAAGGGTCGACGTTCACACTTCGACTGAGGCTTGCGCAGTAGGACACAAACTTGTCGACAACTAAAGAAGAAGCGCAGACCGGACTGGCCGTGCAGCAGGCGCTCGATGCAATGAGCGACGTTTATGTGGTGTACGATTCGGAGTATCGCTTCGTATACCAGAACCGCGCCCAGCGCGAGGCAATGCTGCGCGCCGGTCTCGATCCCGATGCCGCGATGGGAAAGAACCTGTGGGAAGTGATGCCGTTTCTCATTGGGACGAAAGGAGAGGCCGGAACGCGCAAGGCGATGACCGAGCGAGTCATCACTGAGTGGGAAGAGACATATCCACCTGACATCAGACTGCACGGACGAGCGTTTCCAACTTCTGACGGCGGCGTTGCTGTCGTCGCGCGTAACATCAGCGACCAGTGGAAGGCGGAGCAAAGGCACCAGGCAGCTGAGGAGCGCATGCGCGCGCTTCAGGAGACAACCGCCGCGCTCGCCAGCGCATTGACCGTCGACAAGATCGTCGGGATCATCGTATCGAAAGGTCTCGAGACCGTTGGCGCGCACGCGGGATCGGTGACAATTCTCGAGGGTGACGAGCTCCACATCGTAGCATCGAAGGGCTACGATCCTGAATTCATCACGCAGTACAATCGATTCAAGGTAAGCGACGACCTGCCGCTCTCGGTTGCCGTGCGAACGGGTGAGCCGGTGATACTCACCTCAACCGAAATGCGCGATCAGCGATTTCCCCATCTCGTCGAGGCGCGCAGGAGAGTCGGGGGCGGTGCCGCTGCCGCAATCCCGCTCGTCATCGACGGCCGCATACTCGGCGGACTCGGGATGAATTTTCCTGACGGACAGATCATCGAGCCGGAAGACGCGGAATTCATAAAGACCCTCGCACAGCAGTGCGCCCAGGCGATGGACCGCGCAAGACTGTTCGAAGCCGAGCAGGCGGCGCGCGCTCTCGCGGAAGAAGCGAACAAGGCGAAGACGAATTTCCTGACGACGATGTCGCACGAGCTGCGCACTCCGCTCAATGCAATCGGTGGATACGCGGACCTGCTGCAAGCAGGAATTCGCGGTCCGATGACGGACGAGCAGCTCATCGATCTGGAGAGGATCAAGAGAAGCCAGCGG
>DASUXX010000058.1:0-4818 GCA_036377755.1 Gemmatimonadaceae bacterium | reverse complement strand
TGGATTCCACGACAGAGTCGCTGCCATCAATGCAGATAACGAAAGAACAACGATTATCCAGGCGCCGGCAGTTCCCGCAAACTGAAGCAGGTAATAAGCGGCGAACGATCCCCAGAGGCCTGAAAGATTCGTCGCTTCGCGAAGTCCGCCTTCGCCCAGACCAAGTCCAACAGGAAGCAGAACGACCAATCCAAGCAGGAACACCAGCCATGAGCGATCCGTTCGCTCAGCCAGTCTTCCAAACAATCGCAGTGCATGCGCGAACAACGCGATCGGAATCAGTGCGGCAGCAGGCCATCCGAAAAACCGCGCGAGGGGATACGCGAGGAGACTCCCTGCCCATCCAAAAGTGCGCGTGATGTCGCCGCCGCGAAGCATCGCCACACCCTGCATAGCGAGAGCGCCGGAAAGAAACAGCGCGAACAGAATGAGAATGATGCCCGTCAGCTCCCGCTTGAGAGCGGATGAGCGGGAGTAGCTGCTATCGCTCGCGGTCAGGTCCAATTCGCGTGATCTGTCTGTCCTGATAGATGGGGACAACAGGGTGCGAATCCAGCCGAGCACAGATGGTGAGGTCGTCGCTGAATCCTGCCGCAGCGAGCGCGCATCCGTGGCTCGAGTCCTTGAAGATTTCCGTGATGTTGTCGCCATACCTGCCGTCGATGAGCGCGCACGCATGCCCTGCGTCGTTCACTGTGACCGACGTGTTGCCATGCGTGATGGAGCGCACATACCTGCCGGCACATGCTGCATCCTCGAGACTAAAATGTCCCTCTGTGCCTGCGCAGACAATCAAAATGTCATTGGAGCGGGCAGCGGCCCTCAACATCGCCGATACGGCAGCGTGATTCACATACGACGCTACTACGATATCCCGGGCTCCCTGAAGCGCCATCAGCGCCCGCGTTCCGTTGGTCGTCGTGATGATCACCGTGCATCCGGCCACCGCTTCGGCGCTGAATTCGCCTGGTGAATTGCCAAGGTCGAACCCTTCGATGGGGAGCATTTTGCGCTCGCCTGCGGTTTTGACCTGACTGCGCTCGAACTGCCGGGCACGAGTCATCGCGGCATCGACATCTTCCACCGGAATGACCGTCTTCGCCCCGTTTGCGAGCGCAACGGCAATCGATGTGGTTGCCCTCAATACATCTATCACGGCGACAACGCGACCTTGAACATCCCCGGGCACGAGCTCGCCCGGCGACATCACGACATCGAGCTTCACTTGTTAGAGATCCTTGAACAGGTCCGTTTCGCGCTCGAGGAACTTCGTGTCCACCTCGCCCTTCTGGAACCTCTCGTTGCCCATGACGCGCGCGAGGAAAGGAATCGTGGTAGTAACGCCCTCGATGACGAACGATTCCAGTGCGACCTGCATGCGCCGCACTGCTTCAGCGCGATCGCGTCCCTGGCAGATGAGCTTTGCGAGCAGCGAATCGTAGAATGGCGGAACGACATAGCCGGTGTACACGTGAGTGTCGAGTCGCACCCCCGGGCCTCCCGGTGGATGAAAGACATCGAGGCGACCGGGCGAAGGCTGAAAGTTTCGCGCCGGGTCTTCTGCATTTACACGGCATTCGATGACGTGTCCGCGGAATGATGGCGTTTCCTTCACCGAAAGCTTCTCACCGGCGGCAACGCGGATCTGTTCTTTCACGAGATCGACGCCGGTGAGCATCTCCGTAACGGGATGCTCCACCTGAATGCGGGTGTTCATCTCCATGAAGTAGAACTTTCCGTCTTCGTTGAGAAGCATCTCGATCGTGCCTGCGCCGACATAGTCGATTGCTTTTGCGCCGCGCACTGCTGCCTCGCCCATTGCTGCGCGCAGCTCCGGAGTAAGCGCCGGCGACGGCGATTCTTCGATCAGCTTCTGATGCCGGCGCTGAACCGAGCAGTCACGCTCGCCAAGGTGAATGACGTTGCCGTGCCGATCGCCCATGATCTGGAATTCCACGTGACGCGGACGTGCCAGATACTTTTCGATGTACACCTCGCCATTGCCAAATGCAGACAACGCTTCGGAGCGCGCGAGCTGGAATGACCGAATGAAATCATCGGGCTCTGTCGCCACGCGCATTCCCTTTCCGCCACCACCCGCTGCTGCCTTGATGATTACCGGAAAGCCAATCTCGCGCGCGAAGCCCAGGGCGTCCTCGGGATCTTCGACACCACCTGGAGTGCCTGGAATGATGGGCACTCCCACACCCTGCATTGCGTTGCGTGCCGCGGCTTTGTCACCCATGACGCGGATCTGCTCCGCGGTGGGGCCAATGAATGCAATATTGCTCGCCTCGCACGTCTCGGCGAACTCTGCATTCTCGGCAAGAAAGCCGTACCCGGGATGGATCGCATCGGCGCCGGCTATTTCCGCGGCCGCGATGATGCGAGGGATCTTGAGATATGAATCGCGCGCAGGAGCCGGCCCGATGCAGACGTCATCGTCGGCAAAGCGGACATGCAGCGACTCGCGATCTGCTTCGGAGTACACCGCGACTGTTTGAATACCAAGCTCGCGGCATGCGCGAATCACGCGGAGAGCAATCTCTCCGCGGTTCGCGATCAGGACTTTCTTGAACATTCAGTGCTGACGGTCAGGTAACGACGTCCTGCTGGATGTTATCCCACGATGTCTCGCTCGCACTCGCGACTCCCTGGATACGAAGTGCGAATTCGCTCGGGTTGGTCGCGTAGTACAAGGCATTCTCGTAGGAGATGACGCCTTTTTTGTACCAGTTCATCAGCGACTGGTCGAAGCTCTGCATTCCGTACTGAACTGTTCCGTCTGCAATGAGCTCCGGAATGTTCAGCGACTTGGTCATGTCGCGGATGTTCTCGCGCACAGCGGCGGTGTTGATGAGAACTTCTGCAGCTGGCACGCGCCCGGGCTTGTCGGAGCGCGGAACGAGTCGCAGCGAGATTACCGCTTCGAGAGCGCTTGCGAGAAGGAATCGAACTTCGGCCTGCTGATGCGGCGGGTAAAACGAGAGGATGCGATTGATCGTCTGCGTCGCATCGGTAGTGTGCAGAGTCGAGAACACGAGGTGTCCCGTATCTGCCGCTTTCATCGCGGTATCGAGTGTATCGAGGTCGCGAATTTCTCCGACCAGGAGAATATCGGGATCCTGACGCAGCACACGACGCAGCGCCTGGGCGAAGCTCGCTGTATCGGTGCCCACTTCTCGCTGGTTGATGTGCGACTTGTTGTCACGATGGAGGAACTCGATTGGATCTTCGATCGTGATGATGTTCGCGTTGCGATTCTGGTTGATGTACTGAATCATCGCCGCGAGTGCCGTCGACTTTCCCGACCCTGTAACTCCTGTTACGAGAACTAGTCCGCGCGGCTTGAGCGCAATGGTCTCGAGAACTGCAGGAAGGTTCAGCTCTGCAATCGTGTGCGCCTGGAAGGGCACGATACGAAATGCATATGCGATCGTTCCGCGCTGCTGATACGCGTTCACGCGGAAACGGCCGATGCCCGGCACGCCTAGCGCAAAGTCGGCTTCCTTCATCTCGCCGAACTCCTTCTGCCGCTTGGGCGGCATGATCTGGTCGGCGAGAGTCTTCATGTCGTCCGATCGCATCGGCGAAAGCGGAAGATTTCTCAACTCGCCGTTCACGCGAAGAGTCGGAGGGCATCCGACCTTGAGGTGCAGGTCAGATGCATTCTGCTCGAGCATCTGGCGCAGCACTGCGCGGTAATCGAATACGGGGCCGGTTGGTCCGGCCAGAACTTCTGATACTGGATCAGCCATTTGGGTCGATGCGGAAGAGCACCTGTCCGTATTCGACAGGGTGCGCGTTCTGGGCGAGGATCTCCTTCACCACGCCATCGAATTCAGATTCGATCTCGTTCATGATCTTCATCGCTTCGATGATGCAGAGAATCTGTCCCTTGGAAATCCTGTCACCCACAGATAAATACGGTTTTGCGCCGGGCTCTGGTGCGGCGTAATACGTACCGACCATCGGCGATTTTACTTCGAGAAATCGAGATTTCGCCGACTCCTGCTTTGGCGCTTCCGCCGCTGCAGGCGCGGGCGCAGCTGCAAGCGGTCCCGCCATTTGCGGAGCCGCCGCGAACTGCATCGGTGCGGCCATCTGCACCGCGCTCCGCGCAGTCTTCGAAATCCTGATTTTCACACCCTTGTCGGATGTGATCTCGATCGAATTGACAGACGACGCGTCAATCATCTCGAGGAGCTTCTTCACGTATCGCAGGTCGATCATGAGACGATCTCCGGCACGTTCAATTGATTTCTCATGCGACTTCTATCAGCTCCCGGGAAAAGTTCGTAAGTATCTGCGGACCGTTCTCTGAGAGATGGACGTCGTCCTCTATACGGACGCCTCCCCACCCCGGCCGGTAAATACCCGGCTCAATCGTAACCACTGCCCCCGCCACCAAAGCCGCCTCTGCCGTGCGGGCAAGTCTAGGCGACTCATGGACTTCGAGCCCCAGACCGTGTCCGAGGCTGTGCCCGAACGCCGGGCCGTGGCCCTGCGCGTCAATGTAGCTTCTCGCGAGCGCATCGGCAGCCATTCCGCTCATTCCGGCCCTGACTGAATGGGACGCAATCTGATTTGCATCCCGTACAACCTGGTATATCTCGCGCTGTTCCGCTGTCGGGGCTCCTACTATGAAAGTGCGCGTCACATCCGAGCAATAGCCTTTGTGCTGCGCGCCGAAATCGAGAAGAAGAAGGTCACCCTTCTCGACAACTCGCGACGAAGCGCGCGCATGCGGTAAGGCCGATCGCGGACCCGATGCAACGATCGGAGGAAACGGAGCCTCTTCACTCCCCTCATCGCGCA
>DASUXX010000057.1:0-2350 GCA_036377755.1 Gemmatimonadaceae bacterium | reverse complement strand
GGTTCCCCTTGGCAAAACTGGCATAAGCATCAGGCCACCGGCGCGATCAGCCGAGCTCGACGCTTATGCCAGTTTTGCCAAGGGGAACCTCCCAACCACCACTCACCGCTCGCCGACATTCTTACGCCGGAAGACTCGTAGTCTTCACCCGTCCCAGCGTCTATATTCCAAGCCAGAATGAAAGCCCGATCGAAGTTCCTGATTGGCGGCGCCCTCGTACTGGGTACAGCCGGATACCTGATGGCATCGTCCATCAAGGACACTGCCGTCTATTACCTCACTCCGGGTGAGCTCAACGCGAAGACCGTCGCCGATACGACGTTCTTCGATACCGGAGTGAAGATGGGAGCGCGCGTAGTGCCCGGCTCGATCAAACGCGCCGCGGGTGGACGCGAGACAGCCTTCTCTGTCACTGACGGAGCGAAGACCTACAACGTCGTCTACCGCGGAATTACCCCCGATACGTTCACTGACGGCGTCGATGTCGTGGTCGAAGGCAGGCTCGCCCGTGACGGCACCTTTCACGCGACAACTCTCCTCGCGAAGTGCGCGTCGCGCTACGAGAACGCACCCGACAAATACAAGGAAACGCCAGCGTACCGCTCGGCGACTAACGGCGCGTGATTCTAATCGGTGAGCTGTCGCTCTGGGTTGCCTTATTGATGGCAACCTGGGCAGCGACAGTGTCGTTTGCAGGCGGCGCTCTCAAGAGGCGCGATCTCACATTGAGCGGCGAGCGCGCGATTTATGCGACGCTCACGATGGTCGTTCTTGCGTCGCTCGGATTGTGGACTGCGCTGTTCACTCACGACTTCTCGATCAAGTACGTCGCGTCATTCTCGAGCGCGAACCTGCCCAAGGTCTACACGTTCACTGCGTTCTGGGCGGGCCAGGCCGGATCGATGTTGTTCTGGTGCCTCATCCTTGCGATCTACTCGGCAATCGCAGTCTTCAACAATCGCGCAAAAAACCGCGAGCTGATGCCGTATGTGACCGGCACACTCGCTGTGGTATTGATCTTCTTCCTCGCGACGATGTGTCTCGGTGCGAATCCATTCGAGCGTCTCGACTGGGTTCCACAGGATGGGCGCGGAATGAATCCGCAGCTCCAGAATCCCGGAATGGCGATTCATCCTCCCAATCTTTATCTGGGCTACGTCGGGACGACGATTCCATTTGCGTTTGCAATCGCTGCGCTGATCACGCGTCGCCTCGATGCAGAATGGCTCACTGCAATCAGAAAGTGGACCCTCATCTCGTGGTTCTTCAATACAACGGGAATCGTCCTCGGAATGTGGTGGGCGTACGTGGAGCTCGGATGGGGCGGATACTGGGCGTGGGATCCAGTGGAGAACGCGTCGCTGCTGCCTTGGCTTGTCAACACTGCGTTCCTGCATTCGATCATGGTGCAGGAAAAGCGCGGAATGCTTCGAAAGTGGAACGTGACTCTCGTCGTGTCGACGTTCCTGCTTTCCATCTTCGGAACGTTCATCACGCGCAGTGGAATCATCTCGAGCGTTCACTCGTTCGCGCAGTCCCCGGTGGGCACGTGGTTCGCAGGCTTCCTAATTCTTTCGATTGTAGTAACAGCGTATCTCGTTGGTACACGCCTCAAGGATCTCGAGGCCAAGGCAAGTCTCGAGAGCATGGTGAGCCGCGAGGCTGCGTTCCTCTACAACAACGTGATTCTTGTTGGAATTGCATTCTCGGTTCTATGGGGAACCCTGTTCCCGATCATCACTGAAGCTGTGCGGAACGAGAAAATCACTGTCGGTCCGCCCTTCTTCAACACGGTGAACATTCCGCTCGGTCTTGGTCTGCTCCTGCTGACCGGCATTGGGCCTCTCATCGCATGGCGGCGCGCATCGGTTGCGAATCTTCAGCGCCAGTTTGCTACGCCAGCACTTGCCGGTCTGACAGTCGGATTCCTCCTGTTCCTGTTCGGTATGCGCGAGTTCACGGCGATCATCGCGTACACACTGTCGGGGTTCGTCGCGATGACGGTGCTTCAGGAGTTCTACAAGGGCGTCGGCGCGCGCCGCAGGATGTACAGTGAATCGCCGGTTCATGCATTTGCGCGGCTCATCTCGAGAAACCGGCGACGTTACGGCGGTTACATCGTTCACATGGGAGTTGTCGTCGTATTCGCTGGTTTCGCAGGACTCGCATTCAAGAAGGAATTCGATGTGAGGCTGACGGAGGGAGGAACGAAAGAGCTTGTCGATCCCTATGGGCATCGCTGGCGTTTTGTGAGCCAGGGGATATCGCAATACAACCTTCTCAACCGTCAGGTCACTGCGCTTGCACTCGACCTTTCGCGAGATGGAAAGAGTGCTGGCGTTCTTACGAC
>DASUXX010000056.1:0-8446 GCA_036377755.1 Gemmatimonadaceae bacterium | reverse complement strand
CGAGAACCGCATCTTCCATCGTGACCTTGAGAATGGTGCGCGTCTCGGGATCCATCGTCGTCGCCCACAGCTGACCCGGGTTCATTTCGCCAAGTCCCTTGTAGCGCTGAATGTTGACTGAGCCCTTGCCTTCGCCGTTGCCGAGCCGCGCAACGTAATCATCGCGCTCCTTCTCGTCGTACGCGTAGTATTCGTCCTTGCCCTTGGCGACACGATAGAGAGGCGGCTGCGCGATATAGATGTATCCCGCCTCGATGAGCTCAGGCATCTGCCGATAGAAGAACGTCAACAGAAGCGTGCGAATGTGCGCGCCATCGACGTCGGCATCGGTCATGAGAATGACCTTGTGATAACGAACGTTCTCGACTGAGAACTCTTCCTTGATGCCTGCGCCGATCGCTGTGATGATCGTGCGGATTTCTTCATTCGAAAGAACTTTGTCGATACGAGCTCTCTCGACGTTTAGGATTTTGCCGCGAAGAGGAAGAATCGCCTGGAATGCGCGATTGCGCCCCTGCTTTGCCGAGCCGCCTGCCGAATCACCTTCGACGAGATAGATCTCGCAAAGGGCAGGATCACTCAACGAGCAGTCAGCAAGCTTGCCGGGAAGGTTTCCGATATCCAGCGCCGACTTCTTGCGGGTGAGGTCGCGCGCCTTGCGTGCGGCCTCGCGGGCCCTCGCTGCTGAAATCGCTTTCTCGATAACGATGTTCGCGACACGCGGATGCTCCTCGAGATACGAGCCGAGCATTTCGTTGACGACGGATTTGACTGCGCCTTCGACTTCCGAGTTGCCGAGCTTGGTCTTTGTCTGGCCTTCGAACTGCGGCTCACGAACCTTCACGGAAAGGACTGCGGTAAGTCCCTCGCGCACATCGTCGCCGGAAAGCGTGATGTCGCCGCCCTTTCTTCCCGAATTCTTCGACGCGTATGCGTTGATCGTGCGCGTGAGCGCCGACTTGAATCCGGTGAGGTGAGTTCCGCCTTCGTGCGTGTTGATGTTGTTCACGAACGAGAAGACGTTCTCGTTGTAGCCATCGTTGTACTGGAATGCGAGCTCGATCTCGACATCGTCCCGTTCAGTCTCGATGTAGACGATCTCGTTGTGGAGCGGCTTCCTCGCAGCGTTGAGGAACTGGACCATCTCCTTGAGGCCGCCCTTTGCGAAGAACGTCTCGCTTTTTTCCTGGCCCTCGCGCTCGTCGTGAATCTTGATCTCGATTCCCTTGTTGAGATACGAGAGCTCACGAAGGCGGTTGGCGAGCGTGTCGTAGTCGTAGCGCAGCTCGGTGAAGATCTCAGGATCAGGTCTGAACCAGGTCTTTGTTCCAGTTTCCCTGCCTGCCTTGCCGAGCACCTTGAGCTTTGTGGTGGTGTTGCCGCGCACGAAGTCCATGTAATGCTCTTTGCCGTCGCGCTTGACCCAGACCTTGAGCTGCTCCGAAAGCGCATTCACGACGGAGACGCCGACCCCGTGCAATCCACCGGAAACTTTATAAGTGTTCTTGTCGAACTTTCCGCCGGCGTGAAGAACGGTCAGAGCGAGCTCGACTCCCGGCATTTTTTCAATCGGGTGAATGTCGACGGGAATTCCGCGGCCGTCGTCGTTGACGGTGATCGAATCATCCTTATGGATCGTGACGTCGATCTTCTTTGCAAAGCCGGCAAGCGCCTCGTCGATCGAGTTGTCGACGACTTCGTAGACGAGGTGGTGAAGACCGCGTGACGACGTCGAGCCGATGTACATTCCGGGCCGTTTTCGTACGGCTTCGAGGCCTTTGAGTACCTGGATTTGCCCCGCGTCGTAACGCGACTCGCTCGCTGTTGCAGTCTTCGCCATGTGGGTGATTCTGGGAGTCCAAAGGTGGGTCCGAACAGAAACCGAAAAGAGGTTGTTCGGCAGATTGAATAATCTAACGTCTCGAGGGCCTTTTTGCAATGAAAAAGAGTGCGGCTAACCGCAGGCCGCAAAACGACTTAGCGGTCGAGCCGGTACCGGATTTTCCTCACCTTGTCGCGGCCCTTTCGGGAGTTCAGCGCACGAAGAAGCTCGGGCTCCATTAAACCAAGCTCGGTCATCCACGCGTTGGTGGTAACGGCAACGAAAAGGATGCCGTCAGGAGTTATCGAGAGCGCTTTTGTGACTGCGGCAATCTGAGCTCCAACGACGCTCGGCCAGTCGTCGATGGCGCTGGCCTGGTCGACGCGTTTTTCAAGTCCGGTGTTCTTGAGAAACCCCGCGAGCGCCTCGCTGATCGATACCGGTTTTTTCTTTTGACTCATGCAGGATCTCTCAAGAACGAACCAACGCAGTTCCCGCTTTGCTGATAGCCGGTAGCTGGTAGCCGGCCGCCGACGCTGGAGACCGGACGCAGGCGACCGGCCGCCCGAAGTTTTTAAACTGCTGCTGCCGGACGCCGGCTGTCGGTCTCCGGCATCGGTCGCCGGCTACCGGCTACCTGCTACCGGCAAAGCAAAGAATCATGAAATGATACCACGATCAATTGTTCTTCTTTCGAGTGATGTAAGCTCCCCCGGAATATCAGCCGCCCTTGGAACAACAAGAATGGTCTGCCCAAGCCCAGCTGACAGCAATAACTCGAGAATGCGTCCTGACCTCCGAACATCGAGCTCAGCGAACGGATCATCGAGCAGCAGAACCGGCGCAATTCCGCGTGACGATCGAATGGTCTCACTCTCGAGCATTCGCAGCGCAATTGCAGCAGTGCGCTGCTGTCCAGCCGAGCCGAAGAGCCGAAGATCGCGGCCGTCGAGCGTCATTGTCATGTCGTCGCGATGAGGCCCGGAATGTGTCATCCCTCGCCGGATGTCATGCCGCCGCTGCCGCGCGAGCGCACTCTCGAGTGCAGAGCGAACATCGTCTTCTCGGGCAATTGTGCTGGAATAGTTAATCGCCGCTTCACCGTGCTCTCCTATCGCGGTGGTAAGTCGCGAGAACTCAGCTTGTCGCTCCATCACCCATTCAAGCCGCGCAACGATGAGCGCAGCGCCGTGCTCAGCAAGCGCGGGTTCCCATACTGATGCGGTACTGTCGTCTCCACTCTTCGCAGCATCACGCAATGACGCGTTTCGCCGGGCGAGCGCAGCACGATAGAGCTGAAGTGATGAGAGATACTTTCGTGACGACAGGGCAAGAACAAGATCGAGAAATCGGCGACGCTCGCCAGGTGACCCTGCAATGAGCTGGATATCGCGCGGCGAGAACATTACTGACGGAAGCGCCCCGAATGCCTCACTTAGCCGGGCAGCAACGGCACCATCGACTGTGACCTTCTTTTTCTTGCCATGCGTCTCGAATCCGGCACCAATTTCGTGTGCTGCGTCGGCCTCGCACGCTGCCGCGATATGAAATCCCTTTGCGCCGAACCGCACGAGATCCTGATCGCGCGCGCCGCGTACGCTGCGCAGCACCTGCATGTAGTAGATCGCTTCGAGAAGATTCGTCTTGCCCTGTCCGTTCTCTCCGATGATTGCGACACCACCGGATGGAAGATCGAGATCGAGACGTTCGAAGTTTCTGAAGTCCCTCGCCGAAATCCGGCGAAGCCAGGCCTGCTTCGCGGTCACTTCCCGCCGAATACCGGCGCGCGCTTCTCGAGAAACGCCTTCGTGCCTTCTCGCATGTCGTCTGTCGCAGCGAGCAAGCCGAACTGATTCGCTTCGAGTACCATCGCATCCTCGAGCGACATCTCGAGCCCGCGATCGATTGCCTCGATCGAAAGTGCAACAGCGAGCGGCCCATTGGCGAGGATCGCTTTCATCATCTCGGTTGCTGCGCCGATCAGCTCCTCCGGTGACACAACCTTGTTCACGAGTCCGATGCGATACGCTTCCTGCGCATCGATCATCTCCGCTGTTGTAATGAGCTGAATCGCTCGCCCCTTTCCGATCAGTCGTGAAAGACGCTGCGTGCCGCCATATCCGGGACATGTGCCGAGTTTTACTTCAGGCTGCCCGAACTTCGCTTTATCCGACGCAATCCTGATATGACATGCGAGCGCCAGCTCGCATCCTCCGCCGAGTGCGAATCCATTTACCGCGGCGATGACCGGTTTGGGTGACGTTTCGAAGCGTCGATACACCGCCTGTCCACGCTGCGCGAGAATCTTCGCGGTGGTCGCAGATTTCTCGGCGAGCTCGGAGATGTCAGCGCCCGCGACGAATGCCCGGCCTGCACCCGTGACGATCAATCCTCCGATGTCATCGCGCGATCTCACTTCCTCTATTGCATCGCCGAGCTCTCCAATCGTCGCATCGTTCAGGGCGTTGAGCTTGTCAGGGCGATTGACAGTGAGAATCGCAATCCGCTCGTTGACTTCGAGCGTGAGGAACTGGTAGGACATTGGCGCGAGTTGAGGAGGTTCGAGAGAATCTGTAATGTACTAACGACTCCGTACTGACGAGAGCTCCGGCGCTGTCGCGTTGGGCGTAGGCCGTCCTCCGTAATCCGTTGTCCGTAAAGCGCAAAACGGCGACCGGATCACGGCCAACGCAAAACGCGATGGCGCTCACATTTTGAGGAACAAGTATTGGCCGAGAAGTGGATCCAGCGAAAAGGAACGAAGTCGGAAGGATTCCGTTACACGGGACCCGATGGCAAGCGTGTCACGCGGAAGGACATTCTCGAGCGCATCGAGCTCCTCAGAATTCCCCCGGCGTGGACCGATGTTCACATCTCCGCTAATCCGCGCGCTGCAATTCAGGTCTGGGGATTCGATGCCCGCGGACGAAAACAGTATCGCTACCATCATCGCGCAGTAGAAAAGGGCGCGCTGCGAAAACACTATCGCGTGCGGCAGATGGCAAAGGATCTTCCACGCCTTCGCAAGAAGCTTCTCGAGGACCTCGCCCGAAACGACTACTCACGTGAGCGCGTTGCAGCAGGAATTCTCCTGCTCATCTCGCAGCGCTGGTTCAGAGTTGGAAGCGATCGCTACGAAAAGGAAAACAATTCGTTCGGTATCACGACGCTCAGAAAATCACATGTGATACCGGGCGAAGACAGTCTGGTGTTCGAATATCGAGGCAAGCGCGGCATCGATCATCGCCAGCATGTAATCGACCGCAGGCTGATCAAGTTCGTCGAAGACCTCATGGAGACTCCAGGCAGGCGTCTTTTCAGGTACAAGGAAGGTCGCAAGTGGGTGGACATCGATGCGCGCGAGGTGAACGAATATCTCGAAGAGATCGCGGGCTTCCCGTATACCGCAAAAGATTTCCGAACATGGGGCGGGTCAATGCTCGCCGCGACTGTCCTCGCTGACCTCGGCCCCGCAAAAACCAGAACTGCACGCAATAAGAATGTCGTCACCGCTGTACGACTGGTCGCTGCCGAGCTCGGGAACACTCCTGCGATCTGCCGTAAGTCGTACGTGCATCCGGTGATTCTCACTCGATACCTTCGCAGCGGCGCAACGATTTCGGTCCCGCGACGCTCAGCCAGACAGTCGAACGGCGGAAAGCATTGGCCTGAGGAAATCGCGCTCATCAATTTCCTCGACGAATATTTTCCTGAGCGCCGTACAGCTCCGCGGCCGCCGGAAAACTCAACTCGCACCCAATGAAGCACGTTCTCGCAATCGACGAAGGAACGACTGGCGTTACATGCCTTGTCGTATCACAGCGCGGTGAGATAGTTGGTCGCGGATACAGCGAGATCACACAGCATTTCCCCAAGCCGGGTTGGGTAGAGCACGACGCCGCCGAAATTTTCGAGCGCACTGTCGCAACGGCACGTTCCGCGATTGCATCCGCAGGTGTGACACCCGATGCGATTGGAATCACGAATCAGCGTGAGACGATCGTTGTGTGGGATCGTGAAACGGGTGATCCGCTTGCTCGCGCCATCGTGTGGCAGGACAGGCGCACCGCTGATCGCTGTCGCGAGCTTGCGCCTCGCGCGCCCGAGATAGTTCGTTTGACTGGATTGCCTGTCGATCCTTACTTCTCGGGAACCAAGCTCGAGCTTTTACTTAAGCTTCCTCAGGTCGCTAAGCGGTTGGAGAAGGGCGCCGTTCTCGCGGGAACGATCGACACGTGGCTCATATGGAAGCTCACAGGGGGCGATGTTCACGCTACTGATCCAACGAATGCATCGCGAACATTGTTGTTCGATATCAACAAGCGGAGATGGGCTAACCAGCTCTGTCATCTGCTCGCTGTCGATATGAAAGTTCTTCCGGAGGTGCGAAGGTCGAGCGGTGATTTCGGAATAGCCCGTCGTGAATTCTTTGGTGCCGAAATTCCCATAAGCGGCGTCGCCGGCGATCAGCAGGCCGCATTGTTCGGTCAGGGGTGCGTAAACCCCGGCGAAGGGAAGAACACCTACGGCACTGGAGCATTTCTTCTACTCAACACGGGCAAATCGCGCCCGATCTCCACTGAGGGAATACTCGCAACGGTCGCCTGCGATGCTGATGGGGATTATGCATACGCGCTCGAAGGCTCCATCTTCATTGCAGGAGCTGCCGTCCAATGGCTGCGCGACGGGCTCGGAATCATCGAGAAGGCTGCCGAAACCGAAGAGCTTGCGCGAAGTCTCGAATCGAACGATGGCGTTTACTTTGTTCCTGCACTCACCGGACTTGGCGCTCCGCACTGGAATCCCGAGGTGCGGGGGACGATCGTCGGGCTCACTCGCGGCACGACGCGAGCGCATCTTGCCCGCGCAGCGCTCGAAGCCATGGCATATGGAACCTTTGATGTACTCGAAGTGATGCGGATGGGGAGCGGCGCATTCTTCAATCGACTTCGAGTGGATGGCGGAGCGAGCGCCAATAACTGGATGATGCAGTTTCAGTCCGACATCATCGGTGTTCCTGTCGAGCGTCCCGAAATTGTAGAGACGACCGCGATGGGCGCGGCCGGATTAGCTGGAATTGCGGCAGGCGTCTGGCGCGATGTGACTGAATTTCTTTCCGTCCGGCACTTCACGACCTTCGAGCCGCGCATGGACCCAAAGTCGCGGCAAAGCCTGATCGATGGTTGGAATCGTGCAGTCCGTGCCACTCTCAGCTGGGCCCGCTACCCGAATTCATGAGCATTCATCAATCCGTATTTGCACTGACTGCGATCGCAATGGTTGCAGCATGCGCCGCAACACGACCCGCTCTTCCGCCGGCACCGACAACGATCGTCGAAGATTCAACGGTAGCTCTCGTCACTCCGACAGGAACTCTCTATGGGACGCTCGAGCTGCCTGCTCGCGCGTTTCCTGTTCCTGTTGCGCTGATAATTGCGGGCTCCGGTCCGACGGATAGAAACGGCAACTCGAGGATTCTGCCTGGCGCCAACAATTCGTTGAGAATGGTCGCGCGCGGCCTGGCAGAGCGCGGCATTGCATCGCTCCGTTACGACAAGCGCGGAATCGCGGCAAGCGCTGCGTCGATGGTGAAGGAAGAAGATCTTCGCTTCGACAACTATGTATCCGACGCGAGCGCGTGGATAAGGCAGCTTCGCGCGGATCCTCGCTTTTCGACGGTCACAGTTATCGGCCACAGCGAAGGCTCGCTGATTGGAATGCTCGCAACCCGCGAGACGGGCGCTGATGGTTTTGTGTCACTCGAAGGCGCCGGCAGGAATATCAAGGATGTGCTCATCGAGCAGCTGAGCGCTCAGCTGCAGCCGCCGATGGTGCAGACTGCGCGTGACATCATCGCAAAGGTCGACGCCGGCGAGAAACCTGATTCCGTTCCGCCAATTCTCTTTGCGCTATTCCGTCCAACCGTGCAGCCGTACCTGCGATCATGGTTCCGGTATACGCCGAGTGAGGAGATTGCCAGGCTGGAAGTTCCGTCGCTGGTGGTGCAGGGCACGACCGATTTTCAGACCAGCATGCTGGACGCAAAAGTTCTCGCCGACGGTCATCCTCGGGTGAGGCTCCTCACAATCGAAGGAATGAATCACGTTCTGAAGAACGCGCCGCCGGGAAGAATCGAGCAGGCCTCGACGTACAGTGATCCGACGCTGCCGGTTGTTCCAAAGCTCATCGAAGAAACAGCAGCGTTCATCAAGGCGTTGAAGAAACGTTGAAGATTCGTACCCTCGTCATCGCAGTAATTGCGTTTCCAGCAGCCGTGGGCGCGCAGGATCGCCCGAAGGCGGCTGATCCAGCTTTCGGCGTCGACAAGGTCAAGCACTTCTTCATGGCTGGATTTGTCGAGTCGATGACCTTCGCTGGTCTGCAGGCCGCAGGGTCCAATAGAAGCCCGGCAAAGGCGGCCGCGATCACTGCCGCAGCGGTTGCTTCGTTCGGGCGCGAAATCCACGACAAGAAAACCAAGGGGCTATTCAGTGTCCGCGATCTCATTTGGGACGCAATCGGCGCATCCGCAGCGCTGCTCGTGATCAACAAAACCCAGAAGTAGTTGGCCGGTGATCGGTGGGTGGTGGTTGGGAGGTTCCCCTTGGCAAAACTGGCATAAGC
>DASUXX010000055.1:0-8566 GCA_036377755.1 Gemmatimonadaceae bacterium | reverse complement strand
GCTTCTTAGAGTTCTGCAGCGGCAGCATGTCGAGCTGTACCGCGCGACTGCACCGTTCTCCGCGCTCGTGCCGGTTGCGCGCGCAAAACCGAAAGGAACGACCAATGCAGATACTGCCATGGCGCGCGCCGTTGACACGCTCGCCCAGAAGCCAAAGTTCGTTCAGCGTGAATTCCCGGCAGGCAGCTACATCGTCCGGATGGACCAGCCGTACTCACGCATTGCTGATGCTCTGCTCGACTATCAGTACTGGAGCCCCGACGATCCGCAGAAGCAGCCTTACGACGACACGGGCTGGACATTTCCGGAGAATTTTGCAGTTGAAGCTGTCCGCGTAACCGACCCGAAAGTGCTCGACGCCAAGATGGAGCCGGTTGTTGGAGAGGTCCGCGCACCAGGAGGATTGCAGGGCACAGGGTCGGTGTTCGTGATCGCTCACAATGCAGACAACGCGCTCGCGACACTGCGATACAAGATTCCGAAAGCGGATATCCAGATCGCCGAAGAGCCGTTCGATGCCGCGGGCCAGAAATTTCCTCGCGGATCGTTCCTCGTAAGGAACGTTGGAGCGCCGGCGTTCGACAAGCTCGTGAAGGATCTTGGGCTCACCGCATACGCAACGAATGGAATGCCATCCGTGAAGACGCATGCTGCTCGCGCTGCGCGAACTGCGATTCTGCACACATGGTCGAATACGCAGACTGAAGGCTGGTGGAGACAGGCATTCGACTTCAACGAGATCCCGTTCGATTACATCAGCACGCAGGACGTTGCAAAGACGCCGAACCTGCGCGCGAAATACGATGTAATTCTCTTCCCTCCGACCTTTGGATCAGCGCAGCAGATCATCAACGGCCTTCCGATGTGGCGAAACGCAATGCCATGGAAGAAGACCGACCTCACGCCGAATCTTGGTCGCATCGATGAGACCGACGACGTTCGCGGAGGGCTCACGTTCCAGGGAGTGCAGAATCTCTCTGATTTCGTGAAAGCAGGTGGAGTTCTAGTCGCAGTAGACAACGCGGCGGATCTGGCGGTCACGACTGGAATGACCGTCGGGGTGTCGATGAATCAGCCGGGACAGAATCACGTTGTCGGAACTCTGCTTCGAACGAAAATCGTGGACGGAGCGAGTCCAATCGCGTACGGAATTCCGGATTCGCTCGCGGTTTACAGCGATGGCGGACAGAATTTCTCGATATCGAATCTCTACAATGTGCGAGGCGGAGGAAGACAGCCGGACAACTCGCGGCCCACAGGTCGCGGCACGGCAGATGACAGTGACGTTCCACAGGGCCGTCCCGGACTGGATCCAAAGAACGAGGCGCCGGTGAGAAAACCGGTGCAACCATGGCAGGCTGCGCCAGTCACTGAAGAGCAGGAGCGCAATCCTGTAATGATCATCCCGCCTGCACTGCGCCCGCGCGTGGTTCTGCGCTTCGCAGATCAGCGCAATCTTCTCGTGTCAGGCCTGCTCGACGGCAACGACGTTGCGCAGCGTCCTGTAGTGGTCGATGCGCCCGTTGGTAAGGGACACGTCATCCTCATGGGGAACAATCCCGTGTGGAGAGGCTACACACTTGGAACTTATTTCCTCGTGTTCAACGCGATGCTGAATTACGACGCGCTGGATGCAGGAAGAAAACTCGATACGAAGTAACAGAAGGAAATAGATGGCAAAGCAGATTACAGGGGCAAAGCTCTATCTCGCAGGCGGTCACACACTCCAGCTGAGCGCTGGTCCGGTTGCCGCTCTCGTCGAACTGCTCGAAACACGTCCCGATGAATACAGGAAGATCGCGATAGTCGAAGGCAATGAGCTGCTGCTTCACTGGAGCCAGGTGTCAGCACTCCAGATTTTCACAGCCGGCAAGTGATGTGATGAGAAACGCATTCACCGTCGCGGCTGCAGTGTTGCTGGCAGCGTGCACCAGATCTTCTGATGCACCCGGATCAGATACTGCTCACGCGACGGTGGATTCAGTGAGCTCCGACAAGGCTGCGTTTCGAGTTCCGCGGGAGAGCGAGATAAAAGACAGCGTAACGCTCGCTTCGGTGCGCCGGGGACGCGCGCTAATTCATGCGACGCGCGACAGCCTCCCCGCGCACGTTGGTGCATCCCTCACGTGCGCGAACTGCCACATCGAAGATGGAACTGTTCGCGATGCAATGCCTCTCGTTGGCGCCTACGCGCGGTTCCCGCAGTATCGCGCGCGAAGCGGCCGCATAGACATTCTCGAGGACCGCATCAACGACTGCTTCAAGCGAAGCATGAATGGCGCGTCACTCGATCCTGAGAGTCGCGACATGCGCGATATAGTCGCTTATCTCGCCTTTCTTTCGCGCGGATATCCAGTAGGCACTGAGATGCAGGGACAGGGCACGCCGCAGCTCGCTGCTCTCAAGGGCGACACGGTTCGCGGGGCGATTGTCTTCAAGTCGAATTGCATCGCATGTCACGGGACAGATGGCCAGGGCACCGCTGCAGCGCCGCCGCTTTGGGGCGACAAGTCGTTCAACATCGGCGCAGGTATGTCACGCGTTAACACTGCCGCACGCTTCATTCACAAGCTGATGCCGCGTGATCGTCCCGGATCTCTTACGCCGCAACAGGCATATGATGTCGCCGCCTACATTACGTCGCGGCCGCGCCCGGATTTCAAGGGAAAGGAAAACGACTGGCCACACGGCAATCCGCCCCCTGACGTCGCGTATCCAACGAAAGCATCGAGCAGGTAATGCAGGACGGTTTGTCGAATGAAGAGCTGCTTCGATACGGACGACATCTCGTTCTCGATGAAGTCGGCGTGTCGGGACAGACGAAGCTCAAGCAAGCGCGCGTTCTCCTCGTCGGAGCCGGCGGACTTGGCTCCCCCGCTGCTCTCTACCTCGCTGCCGCAGGAGTCGGGACACTCGGACTCGTTGATTTCGACAAGGTCGACCTCACCAATCTTCAGCGGCAGATAATTCACGGCACGAGCGACATCGGGCGATCCAAGCTCGACTCGGCGAGCGATCGCATTCGTGAGATCAATCCGCATGTGCATGTCGAGCGCTACGACACGCAGCTCAAGTCAGAAAATGCTCTCGAGATCGCGCGCGACTACGATGTGATCATCGATGGCACTGACAATTTCCCTACGCGCTACCTCGTCAACGACACGTGCGTGCTTCTCAACAAGCCGAACGCGTACGGAAGTATTTTGCGGTTCGAGGGGCAGGCTTCAGTCTTTGCGACCGAGACAGGCCCATGTTACCGGTGTCTGTTTCGTGAGCCGCCGCCAGCCGGCCTGGTGCCGAGCTGCGCAGAAGCAGGAGTGCTTGGCGTTCTGCCAGGACTTGTAGGAACAATTCAGGCGACGGAAGCAGTGAAGCTGATCATCGGGGCGGGCGATCCGTTGATTGGCAGGCTGCTGCTCATCGATGCGCTCACGATGCAGTTCAGGACAATTCAGGTTCGACGAGATCCGGAATGTCCCGCATGCGGCACGCGTGAAATACAAGAGCTCATCGATTACGATGCATTCTGCGGAGTGAAACCAATGGAAGAAGGGATCTCGGATATCACTCCAGCCGAGCTCGACCAGCGGCTCAAGCGTGGCGATGACATTCAGCTCATCGACGTGCGTGAGGAATGGGAGTGGCAGCTTGGGAAAATTCCTGGTGCGCGCCTCATGCCGCTTTCACGATTCGACACTGAAGCAGAGTCTCTCGATCGAAATCGTGAAGTTGTGCTTTACTGCAAGGTCGGAGCGCGCAGCATGCGGGCTGCGGAATATCTGGAAGATCTTGGCTTCTCGAAGATCTCGAATCTTTCAGGAGGAATTCTTCGCTGGAGTGATGAAGTCGATCCAGCGGTGCCGCGCTACTGAGGGCTAATCCGCGCGCGCGTAGTACTCGCTGATGCAGCCGGTTATTACCGTCGCAAGCATCGCTTCGCGTTCGGACGCCGTGGTAAGGCATGCAATCTCAGGGGAGGCGTAGCAGGCTTCCTTTACTGCAATTATCAGTTGCTCTGCAGCCCAGCCATGCTCGCGGGCTGAGTTACACAGGTCAGCGATCACGCGGCGCGCCTCAGAGGACAAACCACGCGTGCTGCTGCAAGTGGATATACCGTCTCGAAGGCGAATGACTACGTCGCTCGAGAGCGAGGGATGATCTCGATCGTCTGACAGGTGGCGCGCTCCTGCTGCATGCGGGGAGAGCTGCATGCCAATAATATATGGGTTCCCATATATCATGCGCAACCATCTGTTTTTTTCTGTCTGTTAAAAACCCATCAGCTCCATCTGCCGCGCGCGAATCAGACCGTAGCATTCGCACGATGCGCGCTCGAGCCCATCACGGTCGGAGACCCTGATTCGTCCCCTTCGGTGCTCGATCAGCCCACTGCGCTCGAGGATTCCGATCGCGACAGTCACTGCGGGACGACGCACGCCCAGCATCTGCGCGAGGAATACCTGCGTGAGCTTGAACTCCCTGCGGCCCGCTCGATCCTGAGATAAGAGCAGCCAGCGTGCGCATCGCTCTTCAGTAACGTGCACTCGATTGCACGCTGCCGACTGGGAAGCGACATCGAATGCAAGCTGCGAATATCGCAGGACTCTCTTGTGAAGCTCCGGCATGCGTGGAAGCGCATCCATGAAGGATGATGCCGGCGCACGACGCGATCTTCCTGGAACCTGACACACCACTCTCGGGAACGAGGTCGTGCACCCTGTGAGAAGCGCGAATCCCGAAAGACCATCACGACCAGTAGTGAGCGATTCAATCCCTCCGCCGCCCGCCATTATGGTGATGAGAGACAACACTGCAGTGTCAGGAAAATGCACCCACTCGATTGGCTCGCCTGGGCCGGCGATCTCGTAACCAGTTTCGAGATCCACAGGCTCTAACAGCGAATCGATGATAGCCGCTTCGTCGGGAGGCAGCGAATGGAGCAGACGATTGTAGCCGGAGTCTGCATCCAGTGCCGTATCCCAATCGTTGACCGCTTCGCGCTGAACCGGGGCCGCCTGAACCATTGTCTCGTCCAGAGTGATTGCTACCAGACAAAAGGCAACAGGCGTGCCCAACGGACACTTTCCAGCAAGATCCGTCCCGCTCCTCCTTGGTCCTCGTTGGTCCTCGTTGGTCCTCGTTGGTCCGCCTTGACTCCTCCGATTACGGATCCGAGGACTTCATGAGGATTAAGGAGTCGGAGGACTCGATGAGGGTTAAGGACCCGTTGACTATAAGGTCTCAGGACACATTTCCGCACATACGAACTGCGACTAATTGAGGGACGAAGACACTCGAGGGATGAGGAACGATGACGCGTTTGCCAACCTTGTTCCTCATACCTCGAGTGCCCTCATTCCGCATTTAGTCGTAGTTCGTATGTGCGGCGGAGTGTCCTGAGACCTTATAGTCAACGGGTCCTTAATCCTCATACAAGTCCAGCGCATCCTTAATCCTCGTGAAAGTCCTCGGATCCGAAGTCCTGATGCGAGGGGACGAACCAGATCAAAGAGAAGGGAGATGGATTTCCGGGGCGGAGCACGGTGGCTAGGTTTTGAGGGAAGCAATGCCACAAAGGAGAAGGGAATGAAGGGAAGGATCTTGCTGTTCGCTTCAATCATTACAGCGTCTGCCGGTTGTGGCGGAGGCAGTACCATTGGCGGTCTCGACGCCGAAGCCGTCTATACCATTTCCCTTGCTCAGGCAAATCAGGTCCCTGCGCCGAAGGCGACTACTGCGACAGGTACCGCAACCGTTGTCGTGTATGCGGATCGTGTCGACTACGAAGTGAGCGCAAATTCGATCATCGAAGTGACGGCGGCGCACATACACACAGGCCAGCCTGGTGTCGCCGGGCCGATAGTCGTCACTCTGTTCAATCAGCCGAACAATCCGATCAGCAAGAATGGCGTATTTGCGAGCGGCACGCTGCGCGACAGCAACCTGCCGTCCGGTGTGACGATCGATAACCTCAAGTCTTTCATCGCAAGCGGGAACGGTTATATAGACATCCATACAAAGGCAAATCCCAACGGCGAGCTGAGGGGGCAGATCCGATGAGTCGTCGCGCGCGCACGATTGCAGTCTCGCTGATCATGCTGGTCGGCGTTGCCGGAACCTTGCGTGCGCACGATTTCTTTTTTCGACTCGACGATTTCTTCGTCGCTCCGCAGAGCACCATAAAAATTCGCGCGCTGAACGGAACGTTCAGCTCGAGTGAGAACTCGATCACACGCGACCGCTTGCAGGATCTGAGTCTCGTATCATCTGCGGGGCGTGATCATCCGGATACTCTCGCATGGTCCTCGGCAGGCGATACGAGCGTGCTCAACGTCAGAGCCGGGGCTGCAGGAACCTACGTTGCTGGTGCATCGCTCAAGCCGCGCGAGATCACTCTCAAGGCGAGTGAATTCAACCAGTATCTCGCGGAAGATGGGATTCCTGATGTGCTCGCTGCGCGACGCCGTTCGAACGAGCTTGGCAAGGATGCAACCGAGCGCTATTCGAAGCACATCAAGGCAATCATTCAGGTCGGGACAACGCGGACAGGTGACTTCAGCGCTGTGCTCGGATATCCGGCAGAACTGGTCCCGCTCGACAATCCATATAGTCTTCGATCAGGCTCGACTATCAGGCTGCGCGCCATGGTGGATGGCAAGTCGGTCGCGAATCAGCTCGTCGTAGCAGGAGGTCGCACAAGATCGGGCTCGCGGTTCAAGGAGCAGAAGGTTCGGACCGATGCATCAGGGGTCGTTCGAATCCACCTGGCCGGTGCAGGCCAATGGTATGTCAAGTTCATCAGCATGGTACCGTATGCCGGGCCCGAAAAGCTCGATTACCAGTCGAAATGGGCAACCGTGACATTCGGCGTCAGGCCGTAGCAGCCGGACGCACAACAAATCGGGCACTGTTTTTTAACGGCCTTTTAATCGAAACATTTGTTGTCTGCGGCATTTCCCGCCGCTAAGTTCCCACAGGTATTTTTCGTCCGCGCAACAGCCCCCAAAAACCTTCATCTGGTATCCTGATGAACCGTCGTCACACCAGTCTCCTGGCAACGCTTTGCCTGGGAGCGCTCGCCGCATGCTCCGGCGACGTAGTCCAGCCCACCTCGCTCGACGTCCCACGCGCTGCGGTCAACGCTCCCGTCATCGGAGACGGAACCGGAAACTTCCTCGTCCTCCTTAAGAATTCGAACTCCGCCAAAGCCGTAGCCGCCAAAGTCGAAGCACTGGGTGGAACTGTGACGTACATGCACGAAGGTGCTGGAATAGCCACAGTCGCAGGCCTCAGCGATGCAGCCGCGACTCAGCTTGCAGCAAACTCTGCCGTTCAGGAAGTCAAAGCGAATCGCGTTGTTTCTCTCGTCGCACCTGCTGAAGTGACGGCCGCAATGCCCGAAATTTCGATCGAGAGCCAGAGTGCGCCGCAGACGGCAGTACTCTTCTCCTGGCAGTGGAACATGCAGGCGATCAATGCGCCGGCAGCGTGGGCAGCGGGCAAGCTCGGAAGTCCGAACGTCACGGTGGCAATCATTGACTCCGGACTCGACTACGATAACCGTGACCTGACTGGCCTCGTCGATCTGTCGCGTTCGGCATCGTTCGTTGCATCGGACGATTCGCTCGCGTCGGCCCGCTTCCCGACACGCAACAAGATCGTTGATTTCAATGGTCACGGAACGAACGTCGGCGCGACGGTGAGCAGCAAGGCATTCGCATTTGCCGGAGTCACCTCCCGCACGACCCTCATAGGAGTGAAGGCGGTCGGCCGCACTGGTAGCGGCCCGCTCGGCAACATTCTTCTTGGAATTCTCTGGGCCGCGGATCACAACGCGAACATCGCCAACATGAGCCTCGGTGCTGCCTTCAGCAAAGCAGGCGCGCAGGGTCTTGGCGGTTTCCTGAACCGCGTCATCAACTACGCGAACAAGCAGAACATGCTGATCGTAGCGGCGGCGGGAAATGATACGGCAGACCTAGACCACGATGGCAACACCTACTCGACGTGGTGCAGCGCACCGCACGTTGTGTGTGTGTCCGCTGTCGGTCCGCAGACACCGACTGGATCTTTCGATGTACCTGCGACGTTCACCAACTTTGGCCGCTCCGCAATTTCGGTTGCAGCTCCAGGCGGGAATGACAGCCCCGTTGTTTCGACATGGCCGTGGGGCAACACGAACTTCTCGGCAGTATGGTCGTTCTGCGCGCGTCAGAAGGTGACCGGATTCAGCTCGACAGGTGTGCCAACTACGCCGTGCTCGGGTGGCGGCACAGTCAGCGGCCAGGCTGGCACGAGCCAGGCTTCGCCGCACGTTGCAGGACTCGCAGCGCTTCTCATGGCTGAGTACCCGTCGCTCTCGATGGGAGAGATCAAGGCGAAGATTCTCGATTCGGCCGACGATCTTGGTCCCACCGGCGTCGATCCGTATTACGGGCGCGGCCGCATCAATGTCGCGAAGGCACTCGGACTTTAACGGCGCGCGCCTCTCGGCGGCCCGTAGCCCGTAGCAGCTTTAGCGCTTAGCCCTTAGCGTGCTAAGACAGAACTGCGCGCTTAGCTATTT
>DASUXX010000054.1:0-7651 GCA_036377755.1 Gemmatimonadaceae bacterium | reverse complement strand
CACCGCCGCACTTTTTCTGTTTGCCGGCTCGACGAAGTTCATGATCCCGCCAGAGCAGCTGCACCAAGGACCAATCGCACTTCCGCTAGCCTTCATGTATTTCATCGGCATCGCTGAGGTACTCGGCGGATTTGGTCTGGTGCTTCCCGGATTGTTCAAGGTTCAGACATGGCTCACACCGCTCGCAGCAGCGGGATTGACGATCATCATGGTTGGCGCAGTGAGCGTCACTGTTGCGGGAATGGGTGTTTTCGCTGGGACGTTCCCTGCTGTTGTTGGAATCGTAACAACCTGGATTGCCTACGCACGCACTCGCGTTGCGCCGATCGCCGATTCGCATCGTGCGATTTTGCGCGCCGCGTAATTCATCAAACTCAATTTCAAGGATTACAAGAGGCCAGACATGCGCTACATGATGATGATCAAGCACAGCGATGATTACCGCGGAAAGAAAGTTCCGCAGGCCCTGATGGATGCGATGGGCGAATTCGTCGGCGAATACATGAAGAAAGGAATTTTCATCGACGGTAACGGGCTCAAGTCAACGCACAAGGGCAAACGAGTGCAGCTTCACGACGGAAAGCTGCGTGTTATCGACGGACCTTTTACTGAATCGAAAGAGATCGTCGGCGGTTATGCGATCGTCGACGTGCCATCGGACGAAGAAGCTCTCGATCTCGCAGTGAAGTTCATGGAGCTTCACCGCATTCACTGGCCTGAATTCGAGGGCGAGAGCGAGTTGCGTCCTATCGAGACAGGAGAGCCTGGCTCCGAATAGGAGCCTGCTGCTCAGGGAGTCTTCAGCTCTATTGGGCGCCTTCGGGTGATCGTGCTCAGGTTAGCGCTTCGGAGCAGGGCCGCAAACCGTCTGCTGTCCCGGATCTGATCGAACGCGGGGTCGGCGAGCGGAATGAAAAAGACCCAGAGTGTCCCGGAGTCGCGCGCCGAACGCTCGAGCGCTGTCAGTGCGGCAGCAGAATCTCCTTCAGCGAGAAGAACACTCGCCTTCGAGACATGAATGAACCAGGGCTGCGGATTGCGACGCTCCATCTCGAGGTTGATTCGATTTGCGGTTTGCAGATCGCCAAGCGTGGCATAGATGTACGCAGCGTTCGTCATCCCTCTGTCGACCGGGACTTTGACAAGCTCTCGTGCAACATTGCGCCGGTTCAATCCCAGGCTGACTAGAGATATGAGATTCGTCGTAGGGAGTCCGACGGGATCGAGAGCAATCGTTCTTTCACTTTCGACGATCGCAGAATCCATCCGGCCGGCAAGGAAAAACGCATATGCGAGCCACGCAGATATCAATGGCGATGTCGGCTCAACCGATCGCGCGCGCTGAAGCTCGCTCAACGCCTCGTCCGTTCGACCCTGGATAATCAGCTGGCGTCCGAACGTCTGGCGTATCATTGCGTTGTAGGGGTCGAGTGCGAGTGCGTGCCGCATCTCCCCATCCGAGCTTTCCCAGCGACCCTCATACGCGTGGGCACTGCCAAGCGCAGCGTGCGCATCCGCAAGGCTGCTGTCCAGCTCGAGTGCGCGTGTCGCCTCGGATATGATCCGCGCGGTCACATTCTTCGCAGGCGTGCCATTGAAGAATGGATCCAGAGTGAGCGCCATCGCCAGAGCGGCATGAGCGCGGGCATATCCGGTGTCGAGATCGATGGCTCGTTGAAAACTCGCTATGCCCTGTTTGATTCCCGACCCGCGCCGCCGAACCTGGGACTGACCAATCAAGTACCAGTCGAGCGCAGCAGCATTGGAAGTGCCTGATGTCATCACGCCGCCGCGCGGGACGACTATTCGCGATCCGAATCTTTCGCGTAACACGCCGGCAACCCGCTGGACGATCTCATTGGTCACGGAACCGAAGCTCGCCGCATCATGGGTGAATGACTCCGCCCAGATCTCCGCGCGCGAAATCGAATCGTTCAGCTGGGCCGATACAATCAACTTTCCTTCGTTCTCTCTCAATGTGCCCGTGAGCAGCAACCGCGCGCCGAGCGCTCGCTCGATTTCGAGAAGGTCCCGGTTTGCGTTGCGGTAGCGAAACGCAGTGGTTCGCCCTACGATTTGCACGCCTCCCACTTTTGAGATTCCGTTCAGGATCTCGTCGCCCATTCCGTCACTGCGATAGTCGAGTGATGTGTCGCGCGCCGTATTCATGAAGGGGATCGCAGCAAAACTGAGCGGCTGCGCATTCACTTTTACGGACTTGTAATAGGAGAATGCAGCGGTTGCGATCGCGAGAGCCGCTATCGTTACCGCCGCGGCATTCGTGCGAGACAGAACGGTCTTTCGCGCCGGCTCCGCCAGCGCATCTTCGAGCATACCCAGAATTTCCGTCGCAGTTTGCGGTCGCTGATCTGGATTTGGTTCGAGGCATTTTGTAATCAGCCTCGCAATTGCTGGTGGGATTTTCGAGCCAGGCTGCGTCAGCGACCCGCGTGAGCGGCCTGCCAGGATTTCCCACGCAACACACCCGAACGAATAAATGTCCGCGCGATGATCGATGTCATGAGCATGTAATATTTGCTCTGGTGCCGCGTACGCCGGTGTCGCCATGGTGGTCGATGGAGCATCACCGTTGTCATCGCGCGCAACACCAACCGCTCTTGCAATACCAAAGTCGGTGACAACGGCCGTGCGGTCAGACAGCAGAATATTGCCCGGCTTGATGTCACAGTGAACGACTCCGCGATCATGCGCATAGGCAAGGGCACGAGCTACATCGCGCATTATGCTGACCGCTTCGTTCAGCGGCAGCGCTCCGCTCAGAGAGAGACGATCACGAAGCGATCGTCCCTCGACGAGCGGCATCGTATAGTAGGGAAAGCCTCCAGCGCTCCCGGCGGAAATCACCGGGACGATGTTAGCCTGCTGCAGTGAAGCGGCCAGCCGGATTTCATGCCCGAGTCGTTCCGTATTCACTCCTTCTGCGAGCTCTGCCGGGAGGACCTTGATGACGACCTTTCGTCCAAGGGCAACCTCGTCAGCGGAGAACACTCTGGACATGCCGCCGCCACCGAGCTCCCGATCGATCACATAGATCCCGTCGAGAGCGCGCTGTAGAACGCGTGATAGATCCACTGTCGTATCAAATAGCCTGTCACGGAACAGGCTCTGACGCTCGCGTTCGGCATGGGCGAAAAATGCCGATGCATCATCGTCGTTTACAAAGCGCATCAACTCGGCCGCAAGAGCAATGTCGTCGCCGCAAATGGACGCAACGCGAGCATGACGCTGATCGACCGGCGCATCGAGAACAGAGTCGATCAGGGGCGCTATCTCCGCCCATCGCTCTGGCGTAAGACGTTCACGCCGTGATGAGCTGTATGTCACGACTCCATCATGTCACGAAGCACAACGCGCGCTTTCGCCCAGTCCCGCTCGACTGTCCTGACTGTCACACCCAGGACGGTCGCGATCTCCTCGTGCGTCAGTCCGCCGAAGAATCGGTATTCGACAACGCGAGCGAGCCGCTCGTCGATGACGCTTAGCTGATCGAGAGCCTCGTGAATCTGAAGTACTGCGCCCGGCCGCTCCTCCGAGCTGACAGCATCCTCGTCGAAGGTTACAACCTGGCTTGCACCTCCCCGTTTGGCAGCGAGCCGGGCTCGCGCACGATCAGTGAGGATATGCCGCATCGCAACTGCAGCGACTGCAAGAAAATGCGCGCGATCATTCACGTGAACGCGCGACTGTTCCGCGAGCTTGAGATATACCTCGTGTACCAGGGCAGTCGTCGCAAGTGTCGCATCCTCTCGATAAGAGTCGCGCTGGCGGTGGGCAAGCTCACGCAGCTCCTGATAGAGGATTGCAGTCAGCTCGTCGAGCGCGCTGCGATCTCCTGTCTCCAGTCTCTGCAGCAGGTCGTCGTGAAGCCGTGCATTCATGTGCAGGTTGCGGAACTATGTCGGGTTAGCGACAGGATTTCCGTTCTCCCTGATGCGGGCGGTGTCAGTTCATCGCCGGCCTGAACATGAGCCTGCGGCCATCAGGCCGCAACAAACAGGAGAATTGGCCTATGCGTCTCACTCGATCGATTCTGTACGCCGGCATTCTATTCGGACTCACCGCATGCAGTAACGATGGCGTGCTCGACCCGAGCCGTGGCCAGCCTGGTGACGGGCTGATGAGCGACGTGTCCAGCGGCGCCGCACTGCACGTCGACAACGTCGATGACTTGTATGCGACAGTGAATAATTCGGAGAATGCAGGCGCGAATGTATTTCTCGCTCCGGGAACCTATGTGCTCACCGCATCGCGCGGAGGAGTTGCACGACCCAATGCAGGGCGGCTCGAGCTTCAGCCCGGGATGTCGCTCTACGGCATCGAAGGAAATCGCTCCGCGGTTGTAATTGATATGTCTGCATTGCCTGCATCGTCATTCAATGCTGCCGTAGGAAAGACGAGCGCCCTGCGGATCGGTCGTGGATCCAATTCCATCGAATGGCTGACGATTCGAGGTAATCCCAATTCGGCCGCCGGAGTCGAAACAGACATCGCAGATTCTGGCCCGGCCCTGGTGACCATAGCCCACGTCGCCGCATATGAAAGCATTCGCGGAATCGATCTAAGAAACACAGGTGCTGCAATGGCCGGACGGATGATCGTCGCTAGCGTGAATGACAATGAATTCCTTCAGGGAAATGAAGGAATTCGAATCGTCAACGTAGGTGTCAATACGGCAAAGATCGATGTTTCAATGAGCGGCAATCGCATTCATGACAACGTGAATGGATGCATCATCGAACACAATCGCGGGAACAATGGCGTCATTCAGATACGGTCGAGCGGCGATCGTTTCTACAACAACGCACTGGGATGTCTTATCGGCGGCGGGCTCGTTGCAGCGCCGGGCACTGCGAATTCAAACGTGACAGTGTTTGAAGGTCATGGAGACAGTTTCTCCGACAACACACAACCACCGTCGGGAATTGACTTTGGTGGTTTGCTCGTGATTGGCGCGGAGACACCCGGTGCCAGAAACAGCGCTTCGAACAACTCGGTGAAAGTCTCGCTCTGGGGAACCGACATCTCGGGCAACCAGAACTACAATTTGCAGGCATTTGGTGCGCGTTCGACCGCAAATCCGGCAGGTATATCAGGAACAGGAAATACAGTGACTATCGACCTGCATGGAATGAGCAAGCGGCTCGCTGTTGGAGTCGTCAACAGCCTGCCTTTCGAGGCCGGCGGCACAAACACTGTGACGGTGAACCGCTGATCTCGCTCTCAGCTCGGTCTTATAGAACCATGATACGTGACGCGCTACTGGAGCAGTTTCTTCGCGCCCTCCAGAGCGCGATCACGTCCCATGAGCGTATCGGTAATGCGAGCCGGAACGACCTGATCCGGAATCGTTCCGCGTCCACCCGGTTGTGGAGTGACCGCATTCCAGTATCCGTACATCATGATCTTGAGTCGGAGCCGCGAGTTCGGCAGGACGATCATCGCATTCAAGCCTGAAGTATTGCCTTCGTAAGCACCCGCCGTTTCCTCTCCGACAAATGTCGCGCGTCGCCATGATCGCAAATGCGAAGTGACATCTGCAGTTGTCGAGAAACTTCCTCCGTCTGTCAGGACAACGAGCTTGCCGAGATACGGTTTGGGTTGCGGCTGCTGTTCCCCCACGCCCGGATGCAGAGAGGGCATGACACGAAATCCTCCCGACGAATCAGGTGTCGTCCCGGTGCGCAGCGACTCGAACGTCCGAGGCAGCCATGTGGCGAACGACGGCGTGACAGTGGTGACTTTGATGTAGTCGAAATATCGAAAAGGGTGATCGACAAAGTATGAGAGAAGCAGTGCGCCGTACTCGTCGACTCCTCCCCCGTTGCCGCGCAGATCGAGAATGAGACCCGACGCGCCACGCTCACGGATCACGCTGAATGCGCTGTCGAGCGTTGCGGGAAATTTCTGCCCGTCGAATGCACGCACACGCAGGCGCGCAACTCTCGAGCTATCGAGGAATTCGAGTGCAACGTTACCCGGCGGCGCCTCGAGCTTCGATTGGCTTGCGATGAAATCTTCGTTGACCGGATTGTTGATCGAAGCGCGGTCACGCTCGAGAATTCCTCCGAGCTTCGTTTCTTTTCGCTGGCCGTTTGCATCACGCGTAACGATCGTGAAGCTCTGGGGCTGTTCTATGAACAGCCAGTACAGCTGCGGGAAGTTGGATCCGATCCTCCGTCGCCTTCCGGTCTCGATGAATCCATCGCGAGGTACCTTTGGCGCCAATGCGCGAATGATGGATTCAGCGGATCGCCCATTGATAGTGACGACTTCTGCGCCGGGTCTGATGGACGCATCATCAGGTGAATCGTTCGACCGCACGATCAGACGATTGTCTTCGACGACAACGCGTAGCGGGAATACGCGCGCATCTGCCTGCTCAGCTGCCGTTACCGAATCGAGCTCCACACGCGCATGGCCGTCGCGTATCTCCGAAACTGCCTCGAAGATGATCGATGCAAAATCACGGCGGGATATCGGACCGTTGACCCGCGCACGATACTGATCGAACCGACTGTTCAACTCGGCCTTGTCCATGAATCGATACAGGCCGCCGTGAGCTTCCTCCAGTGCACTGCGCAGCACATCGAAGTCCTGCCGCGCAGCAGCAGCCGAGAGCGTTGAGCTCGAGCCTTGAGCATTAAGCTCAATCGAGCCAGTGATTAATAGTGCGAGCGCGCACGCAATAACCGATCGGATCATTCGTAAGCCACGAAGTTGACCATGGTTAAGACAGTCGGTCCTGCTGCGGGGTTTGCCTCGCCGGACATAATTCTGTCACTGCAGCACAAATAGGAGCTCAGTCATCTTCTCACCGTTCAACTCGAACGCTTCCTCGCTCTCGAAGACGAAGCCGCACTTTTCCAGAACACGAATGGAGCCGATGTTGTGCTTCGCAACATGCGCGCGGACTGGGCGCTCGACAACAATGCGAAGGAACTGTGTGAGCGCGGCGGTTGCTATGCCTTTCCCCCAGTAGTTGCTCCCAAGCCAGTAGCCAACGAGACGGACACCATCCTGAACCCAGCTGCCGATGTTTCCCACGACGTTTCCATCGACGACTATTGCCTTACTGATCGCCGCCGGGTTGCCGAGGATGTTGGTTGCCCAGTGAGTGTCGAACGCCTCACGATCACGTGACGGGAATGCGGCCATTCGCGTTGCATCGGGGTCGAGCTGATGCTCGAAAAAAATTGGCAGATCGTCAGAGGTGACATCGCGAAGGGATAACTCCTTGGTCATGTCCACCCATCATGTCGCACTTCGTACCGAAGCTCACACATGCCGTTTTTGTAACCTTTTACTTCGGCGAGATGCAGGGCGACATCGCGTCTGAGATTTGAGAAAAATGGAATCCCGTCACCTATCAGGACGGGAAGTATTGAATAACGGATCTCGTCGGCGAGCCCCAGACTCAGGCATTCGCCGCATAACGCTCCACCGCCGGCAAACCATATTGTCTTGAACGACGGTCGCAGGCGCCCGTTCACCAGATCGGCGAGATCGCCTGAGTAAAACTCTATTGTGTCCTTTATACGCGGAAGCTTGCGCGTGGTAAGAACGAAAGTTGGCTTGTCGCCATAAGCCCACCCAACCCCCTGCTCATGAAAGCGCAGCACCGTCTCATACG
>DASUXX010000053.1:0-6940 GCA_036377755.1 Gemmatimonadaceae bacterium | reverse complement strand
CATGGAATACGCGATCAGCGAGCGCTCAGACAAAGAGTGCGATTCTGCTCGCCGGTTTGTGCGGAGGTGTTCAAGTCAGCGTGATAGAATCGCAGAGGTCGCGCGATCACACTGAGCGCATGCTCACTTCACTTGGCGCGCCGGTTGAGACAGACGAGCTCACGGTGAGCCTCTCGCCAGTGGATGCAATTGCACCTGTCGATCTCACCGTTCCCGGCGATCCTTCATCCGCAGCGTACTTCATCGCGCTCGCGGTGCTCGGCAAAGGTGTGGTCGAGCTTCCCGGGGTATGTGTGAACAAGACGCGCACCGGTTTCATGGATTCACTGATGGCCATGGGCGCCGAGGTCGAATGCGGGGAGCGCGAAGCGGCAGCCGGAGATACTGTTGCAACGATCATCGCCCGGCCGTCTTCACTCCGTGATTTCACTGTGGACCCCGTGACTGTTCCGTCGATGATCGACGAGCTGCCGCTGCT
This sequence comes from Gemmatimonadaceae bacterium, assembly GCA_036377755.1. Classification (GTDB taxonomy): domain Bacteria; phylum Gemmatimonadota; class Gemmatimonadetes; order Gemmatimonadales; family Gemmatimonadaceae; genus UBA4720. Next base: position 6,462 of record DASUXX010000053.1, on the reverse strand, counting down.
TGCATGCGTTGCCGCTGCAGCAGGAGTCACACTCGAGGTTCACGGCGCGCGTGAGCTCCGCGTGAAAGAAAGCGATCGCATTGCTGCAGTCTCGCGCAATCTCCGGGCTGTTGGCGCACAGGTCGAAGAGTATCAGGATGGGTTCATCGTCAAGCCGGGCGCGGGCCGACTATCGGGGAAGGTCGTTACCGAGGGCGATCACAGGATTGCAATGTCATTCGGTGTTCTCGGAGCGTTGTCGGGAAACGCCATCGATATCGATGATCCCGACTGTGTCGCTGTGTCGTATCCGGCATTCTGGCAAGATCTCGCAAGCGTTCGCTGATCTGGCGCAATGAAAGTCCTCTTCATCGTCACCGCTTATCCGCGTCATGAGGGTGACATCATTACCCCGTGGATGGGCGAGACGATTGCGCGTTTGCGCGATGCCGGCACTCACGTTGAGGTCCTTGCACCTTCATATGAGGGCGGCGGAGCGACTGAGATCGACGGCATCCGGGTGCACCGCTTCAGGTATGCGCCTGCTGCATTAGAGACTCTCACGCACGACATGCCTGCCGTGGAGCGGATCAGGCGATCGCCCGCGTATGCGTCATTGCTTCCGTCTTACATTGCCGCCGGGTCTGCGGCCGCAAAGAAGATCGCCACCGAGGGCAACTTTGACGTCGTTCACGCATTCTGGCCGATTCCGCACGGAATCCTGGGTGTCGCTGCACGTGACGCGTCGAATGCTGCACTTGTCTCGACGTTTTTCTCCGCGGAGCTGATGTGGCGCGGCGCACTGCGGACGGCCTTCGCGCCGGTACTCAGGAGAATCATCAGGCGATCGGACGTAGTCACGGTGATCTCGAGTTACACAGGACAACGGCTGAATGAATACGTCGCCGGCGTTGATACTGTAACGATTCCATTTGGAGCTGCAGCAAAGAACCAGGGTGCGATCGCGCCGTCGAACAGGAGGCCGGGTGACCCCTTCGAGCTGCTGTTTGTCGGCAGGCTCGTAAAGAGAAAAGGCGTCGACGTTCTGCTCAATGCTGCGAAGCTCCTGCAGAGCGATTCACGTCTTCATGTCCGCATTGTTGGCGGCGGGCCGGATCTCGAAACGCTCAAGGGAATTGCGAACGAGCTCGGCGTCAACGACAAGGTCACGTTCGATGGCGTGGTGTCGTCGTCGCGAATCGATGAGCTGTTCCGCTCCTGTGATGCGCTCGTCCTGCCTGCGGTTGTTACGGAGACAGGAGATACCGAAGGACTCGGCGTAGTGCTCATCGAAGCGATGGGCTACGGCAAACCTGTGATCGCGTCGGCGGCCGGAGGCATAGTCGACATCGTAAAGGATGGCGACACTGGACTGCTCGTACCGCCGGGAAATGCACGCGCGCTGGCAGACGCAATCACTCGCGCGATGGACGATCCACGCGAGCTGAATGACATCGCCAGGCGCGGGACAGCATTCGCTGAACAGGCTTTCGGATGGGATGCAATCGTCGGACAGCTCACGACGGTTTATGAGGCAGCCGTCAAAAGACGCGCGCGCGACTAAATCGAGACTGGCGCGAAACAGTAGAGGCACAGACCTTTACGGGCGATGAGCCCACAAAAACAAACCAGGAAGTCCCGGCCAACGCCTGCAGCACGAGCATCCGTCGCCCTCAAGCCAGAGGAGCCCGAGCTCCACATTTCGTTCAAGCTGGCCGCAGCAATCTTTGCAGGACTCGCACTCGTCTATTTCGCACCTGCATTCATGCCGGGACGCGGCATCTTCGGCACCGATTACCTCGCTGGCGGATACCAGTTCATGGAATTTCTGTCCGACCAGCTGCGCTCTGGTGTAATGCCCAAGTGGGTACCGTACGTGTACGGTGGAGTTCCGCTGCATGCGAACCCCGGCAGCACGTACTACCCGACGCGATTGCTGCTGATGTTCCTGCTTCCCGATTCGCGAATTTTCCCGGCGCTGATTCTCACGCAGTTCGCGATTGGTGGCACCGGCATGTACCTGCTCGCGCGCGAGCTTGGCGTGAGAACATGGATCGCGTTCGTCTCAGGACTCGCGTTCATGTTCACCGGCATCATCATGTCGGGCCTGTACAGCGGTCACGACGGGCGAATCATCGTAGCGACCTTTTCTCCACTCGTTTTCTTCTGCCTGCATCGCGGAATTCGCACAGGGCGTATTGCTCCGTTCGTGGGACTTGCTGCGACGCTTGGATTTTCGCTGCTCTGCTTCCAGATCCAGAGCAATTATTACCTGCTCCTTGCCGCAGCTGCGTGGAGCCTCTTCTGCGCGTGGCAGTTCCGTGATGTTGGCGTTCCGAAAATCGCTACGCGACTTGGGCTCGCCCTGGCAGCAGTCGCGTTCGCGTTTGCCCTCGCTGCAGTGAACTTCCTTCCGTTCCTCGACTACGTGGCGGAGTCGCCGAGGGGTCAGGCGGGCGGACGTGGATATGAGTATGCGACCTCATTCTCGATGCCGCCTGCAGAGACTTCAGGGTTCGCAATACCCGAGCAGCAGGGAACCCTCGGCACATATCACGGCAAGAGTTTCTTCAAGCAGCACACCGAATACGTGGGCGCATTCGTGCTCGCGATGCTTTTCCTTGGAGTTTATTTCTCGCGCCGCAATCGTTACTGGCCGTTCTTCGCGATAACTGCCCTGCTCGGATTGAGCATGTCGTACGGCGGATACACGCCGATCTACAAGCTCTATTACAACCTGCTCCCGGGAGTGAACAAGTTCCGCGCGCCATCGATATCGCTGTTCCTTGTATCGATGTCGCTCGTGATCATGGCAGCTCTCACCATGGAGGCGCTCGCCAAGGTCCGCGACGAGGCGCCGGAGGCAGAGCGAGCCGCAAAGCGCGCCGCGAAAGGCGCCAAGGTTCGCACCGAGGCTGACTACGCCGGCTATCTCACGCTTGCGTTGATTGGAATTGGCGTTCTGATGTTGTTCATGTCGCAGGCGATTCCTTCTCCATACGGCGAGTCCATCGGCTGGATACGATTTGGCTTCTTCCTCATCATCGTCGGGTGGCTGTTGTGGAGATGGGTTACCGATCGCCTCTCGTCGCGCACGATGGCGTTGATACTGAGCGTGGTGGTTCTTGTCGATCAGTGGGTCGTCACGCGCAAATTTTTCCAGACGGTGCGGCCGCCCGATGAGGTTTTCGCGGCGGATGACGTCGTTCAATATCTGCGATCGCAGAACAACACCGAGCGCGTATGGGTGTTTCCGTTTGGCGGACCGCAGGTTTACCACGGAAGCGAGCTCGTAGGCGAAAATCGCATTCCGCTCAGAAACTACCTGATGCATTTCGACATCGAGCAGGCAGGTGGTGAGCACGGAAACCAGCTCGAGCGCTACAATCAGTTCGCGGGCGCAGGCGAAAAGGTCTATGTGGACTGGCACAACTTCACTGGATGGCCGGTGTTCCTGAGCGCAGCGAACGTGAGATACATCGTAAGCGGTCTCGAGCTGCAGATGTTCAATCCAGACAGTAACGCGGTCACGAAAGACATCGAAGAGGTATACCGGGGCCCGACTGCAATCGTCTATCGCAATAACCTCGCGTTGCCTCGGGCGTATCTCGCATCCGATGCACGCGTAATATCGAACGTCGACAGCGCTCTCAGCTTCATGAAGCTCCGCGGCTGGAATCCGCGCAACGTTGCCGTCGTCGACCGCGCAGTCGGCACGTTTCCATCGACGCCGTTGACCGGGAATGTATCGATCGTGGAGAAAAATCCGGACAAAGTAGTCGTTCGCACTGAAGCAAATCGTCCTGCGCTGCTCATACTCAGCGATGTGTATGCGCACGGGTGGAAGGCGTGGGTAGACAACAAACCGACGCCGATTGCAATTACCAACGTGGCATTTCGTGGAGTGCCTGTAGGCGCTGGATCTCACACAGTTCGCTTCGAGTTCGATCCGGAAGATCTGAGAACAGGAAGAACGATCAGCCTTGTGCTGTTCCTGATTCTGATCGCGTTCGGCGTGAAGTGGGTGCTGGCGCAGCGCCGTGAATCAACGGAAAAGCCGCAGGCCGCGTGAAGCCTGATTTTTCGGTAATCGTTCCAGCGTATAACGAGGCCGAGAATATCGGTCCGTTATTCGAGGCGCTCGAGGCGACGTTTGCGCGTCATTCGCTGAACGGCGAGGTCGTTCTCGTCGACGATGGATCGTCAGATGAAACGTTCGCGCTGGCTAAAGCTGCTGCCGAGCGTATGGGCGACCGGGCGATTGTTACGAGACATCGCAGGAACCTCGGAAAGACGGAAGCGATGGTCACCGGCGCGAGGGAAGCGCGAGGCGAAGTCTTCATTATCTTCGACGCCGATCTTCAGCATTCCACGGAGGAGATTCCGCGGTTCATGGCGGAGATCGATAAGGGCTGGGACATCGTCACGGGCCGCAAGGTTGGTGCGTATGAGAAGCGCGCAGTGAGTGGCGTCTACAATCGTGTGTCGCGATTTCTGTTCGATGTGCCTGTGCGTGACCTCAACTCGATGAAAGCGTTCAGGCGCGAGGTGCTCGACGAAGTGCCGCTGCGTCATGACTGGCATCGCTTCTTCGTCGTCATCGCGTATGCACGTGGATTCTCCGTGACGGAGATCGACATCGAGCTGTTTCCGCGACGCGCGGGAGTGTCGAAGTACACCGGTCCCGGACGTGTCGCGTCGAGCGTTGGCGATTTGCTTGTCGTGTGGTTTTATCTCCGCTTCAGTGCAAAGCCGATGCAGCTCTTCGGCGGTGCGGGTATGGTTCTCGCGGGGCTTGGTCTCATCATCGGCGTTGTGCTCACGATCATGAGAGCGCTGCACTTTGGTCCGCCTGCGATCGGTTATCGTCCGCTTCTGGGACTGGTTGTCCTGCTTGTGGTGGTTGGTATATCGCTGTTCGGGTTTGGCTTCACCGCTGAAATGATCGCCCTTCTGAGAAGCGAAGTGGAGCAGATGAAATCGGAGCGACGCAGATAAGGTCGTAGGCGTCGAGGGCGCGATTATATTGCGCCATGTCAAATCACAGGATGGCCATCGCAATCGATGGCCCTGCTGCATCCGGAAAATCATCTACAGCAAAGGCCGTTGCACGTGAGCTGAGTTTCCGCCACGTGGATTCGGGTGCGCTGTATCGTGCGGCCACTGCTGCAGCGCTTCGTTCTGATTCCAACTCTGGCAACTGGACAGAAGACTCTGTTCTCGACGCTGCGAAGATTGTGTCGCTTTCTCCCACTGAGACGGGATTCATTCCGCTGCTCGACGGTGTCGATGCAGATGGCGAGATGCGCAGTGAACCGGTGACGAGTCGCGTGTCACTCGTTGCTCGCATGCCGCGCGTGCGTGAATGGGTCAACGCGCAGGTGAGAAAGGCGAATAGCGATTTCGATGTCGTCGTCGATGGCCGCGATATCGGTACGGTCGTGTTTCCCAACGCCGCGCTCAAGATTTTTCTCATTGCCGATCCGGCGGAGAGAGCGCGACGAAGATTGATCGAGCGATTGAATCGTGCTCCTTCCGACGATGAGATTGCGGAAGAGACGGGGAAGATCGTTCAACGTGATGAGATGGATGCAAAGCAAAGCGGACGGGCGCCAGATGCCACCCTCATCGATACGACACATATCGCTCAGGGTGAACAGATCAGGCAGATAGTAGAGATGGCGAGGAAAATCAGGAATGATTCGTAGATCGATTGCGGCTGTTGCATTCGCGCTGATTCCTGGAGTCTCAGGCGCGCAGGAGATGATCACGCGAATCTTCGAGAAGGCGACCGACATCGCACCATTCTTTCAGGTGTCATCGATTTCTTCCGATTCCAATCTCGACACGCGTGCGAGCGCGATGCTCGGCTATGGTGCGGAGATACTGTTCGCGTTGAAGGATGATGCGAAGGCGCCGTTCAGTGTGGAGCTTGCTCTTGGATTCAATTATCTCAGCGGATTCCGGTCGAAGAACGCTGACATCGATCTGCGTGGAAGCATGCGGACCATTCCGGAGCTCTCTGTTTATGCAACGTATCAGAAGACCGGTCTCATCGAGCCATATGTCGGCGTGCACACCGGCTTGCTCGATCTATGGCATGTGCAGTCGTATGACACTGAGGGACGACAGTACAAGATCGACAGCGAATCCTTTCAGGCCGGGGTGACTTCGGGAATCGTCATCCACGGTATCTGGATGGAGGGCTCGTACCGTTTCCGGAACTTCCCATCTCTGGACTACACTGCGCCGGAGGGTGTCGATGTTTTGCCTGCTGCGTTTCCGCGTTCCATCGATTTGAGCGGATGGACGTTGAGGGCAGGGTATCAATTCTCGATTGCCTCATCCAAGGATAAGAACTGATGCAGGTCCTGATAAAGCTTAGCAAAATGGGTGGACCGGACGTTCAGACGGCACATCGAGCGGATTGAGCGGATCTGGCGGATTGCTCTTCGTGGATCGACAGATGCCATAGCGGGAACA
>DASUXX010000052.1:0-2907 GCA_036377755.1 Gemmatimonadaceae bacterium | reverse complement strand
CACGCTCGATGGCGACGGACACAGCATCACCGCAATGGATCCCGTCGGCAGTCACTTCACCGGCGCAGTAATCACCAACGCTGGTACAAGCGCGAACGTGATCAACCTCACCGTCACTGCATCAGGGCTTTCCGACGTCTGCGATGGCGGCACCGCTCGCCTCCGTGGAATCATGTTCGACGGCGCCAGCGGATCGATCACCGGCAACACAGTCACCGGCGTGCGCCAGGGATTGAGCGGATGCCAGGAAGGAAACGCAATCGAAGCTCGCAACGCGCCATTTGCAGGTGATACGGGATCGGTCACCGTTGGACCCGATGTCAACGTCACGATCTCCAACAATACCGTCAACAACTACCAGAAGAACGGTATCACCGTTAACGGCGCTGTCGTCGCGAACGTCACGGGCAACATCGTCACCGGCGACGGCTCGATCTCGTACATCGCGCAGAACGGAATTCAGATTGGCTTCGGCGGAACCGCCACTGTGAAATCGAACACGATCACCGGCAACGCATACGCACCGGCGACAACCGAAGCATGCGGACTGCTTCTCTATCGCGCAGACGGAGTGAAGGCGCAGGCCAATGACATCTTCAACAACCAGAAGAACATGTGCAACTACGGCAAAGGCAGCGGCAACGTAAAGCCGGCTAACTAGCATCGAATCGGGCTGGCGCGATGTGTTACTCGCGCCGGCCGTCACTTGCACTGCACATTATGAGCAATGACTGACCCGGAGCCAGTCGAACCAGAGAATACCGTTCGCCTCATAACGCTCGGCAGCGCGAAACTTCTCGCTGCGGCTCCGGGCACTGCGCCCTCGACAATACTCCGTCCGGGCAAACCGCTCGCACTCCTCATTTATCTCGCTGCATCACCCGCGAAGTCCGCGTCACGCGAGCACCTCATCAATCTTCTGTGGGCTGACGTCGAACCCGAGCGCGGGCTCCGCACACTTCGCCAGACAATCTTTCAGCTCCGCCAGCTGCTCGGCGAATCTGCTATTCAAGGCACCGGCCGCGAGCTATGCCTCGATCTCGCGATCCACTTTGATCGCAACGAGTTTCTCGAAGCAATTGCAGCTGGCAACCACGATCTTGCCGTATCTCTGTACACGGGCAGGTTTCTTTCCGACTTCGGCGTTCCAGGTGGTGCCGAGTTCGAGCATTGGGGAGATCGTGAGCGTGACAGGTTGCAGGCTGCCTATGTAAGAGCTGCCGAATCAGTGATTCGATATCGGCTCGATCATGCTCAACACGATGCTGCAATCCGCGAAGCGCGACGATTGCGAGACTTCGACCGCGATCGCGAAGCAAGCTGGCGCATTCTTCTCGAATCACTCACGTCGTCTGGTGATCACGTATCCGCGCTAGCTGAGGCTGAGGAGCTGGAAAACTTTCTTGCGGTCGAAGATCGTGAGGCCGAAAGCCTTACACGCTCCGCAATTGCACGTGCGAGACGGCTGCAAGCAGCGCCGAAATCCGACGACTCATCTTCGGGACGATTCATCGCTGATCTCACAGGACGCGATCGGGAATTCGCCCGCCTTACTGCGTTGTGGGCGAAAGTAAAGCAGGGTAGCTTCCGCCACGTTCACATCACCGCACCGCCAGGTATCGGCAAGACTCGACTGCTGCGCGATGTATTCACGCGTCTTCGCGCATCTGGCGGTCGAGCAATCTGGATAAGCGCATTTGCGGGTGACCGGAATCTCGCATACGCGCTCGCGAGCGACATAGTCGGCAAAGCAGGAACACTTTCGGGCGCAAGCGGGATATCGACCGCAGCGGCGAGCTCGATCATCGCTCTCAATCCAAAACTTTCGTCGAGCTTTGCTGCACCTCCGGGACGGGCCGAAGGAGAGGAAGCATTTCGCAGGCGAGTGCATGCAGTCACCGAGCTGTTCGAGGCGCTCGCTGATGAGACTCCAATCGCAGTCTTCATCGATGACATGCACTGGAGTGACACAACCTCACGTCAACTTCTCAAGAGCGCGTTCTCGCGCATCGATGGCTGCCGGATTTTCCTTGTTACATCAGCGCGAACTGTTCCTGATGGAAGCCTCAATCTCCCGGTCACGGAATCGATCACACTGAACCCGCTCGATGAGGATCAGGTTGCGCAGCTCGTATCATGCTTCGGCTCGCTGCCGGACCGCGATTTCGGTTCCGTTTTTATCCACGCGCTGCATGAGCATTCGGGAGGATCGCCACTGCTCGTTCTCGAGAATCTTCATCTTGCTATTGAGCGCGGGCTGCTCGATCTCAATGGCACCCAATGGGTGATGCCGCAGCCGAGCGGGTTGATCGAAGCAATCTCGCGCGGCGATGTGATGGAGCAGCGGCTGCGGAAGCTCAGCGACCGACTGTTTCGCATACTTCTCCTTCTCGCAATCGCAGAAGAGCCGGTGACGACATCGCTGATCACCGCAGCACTCGGCACCGACAACATCGAGTCAGACCTGATGACTCTCGAGCTGCAGGCGCTTGCTGCATCAGAAGGCAATTCATGGCGATGCGCGCATGACTCGATTGCTGACGCAGTACTGCGTCTCGCTCCATCGCACGATCACACGGCGATGCACAGCGCAATCGGAATCGCACTCACAGAAAATGAGAGCCAGGATCTCAAGCAGATGCGAGTGGCGATTCGCCACCTGATGGCCGCAGGTCGAACCGCTGATGTCGAATCTGTGTTCACAAAGTCCGTGAACATCTCGCGAAAATCTGGCGATACGCGATCGAACATCCAGCTCGCAGCGGGTATGCTTGGCGAGGCTCAGCCTTCGGATGCTGCGCGAAAGCTCGCTGCTACTCTTCCGCTGCGACACAGATTCGAGAGATGGACGCCATGGCACACAGCGGGAGTTGTTTCTGTCGTTGGAGTGACCGCAATTATCATGAT
>DASUXX010000051.1:0-7091 GCA_036377755.1 Gemmatimonadaceae bacterium | reverse complement strand
GATCGAGTACGCCAGCTGGCGCCGGCCCCAATGGCTTGTTTCGGGCTGCTCGCTCGAGTTGAGCAGGCCGTTGAAGCGGTTGATCTTTTCGTTGATTGCGGCGTCTTCGAGAGTGGAGTCGAAGATGTACACCGCCTCGTAGTTCCGAGACATCGGCAGGCAATCCTCCTTGTGGTCCATGATTCCGCCCCCCGCTGGTTGCCGGAGCGGGGGGAAGGTGTGAAGGCCTCACCCTGAGGCCGTTTTTGAGTAGACACCAAACCTAATCGATCCAGCGTCCGAATCCCAGCGTGGTCCTCATTGTCCTCGTTGGTCCTCATTGTCCTCGTTGGTCCTCGTTAGTCCTGCGACTTCAATCTGCGATTCCGGATCCGAGGACATTCACGAGGATTAAGGAGTCGGAGGACTCTATGAGGATTAAGGACCCGTTGACTATAAGGTCTCAGGACACATTTCCGCACATACGAACTGCGACTAATTGAGGGACGAAGACCCTCGAGGAATGAGGGACGATGACTCGTTTGCGAACCTTGTTCCTCATACCTCGAGTGCCCTCATTCCGCATTTAGTCGTAGTTCGTATGTGCGGCGGAGTGTCCTGAGACCTTATAGTCAACGGGTCCTTAACCCTCATGTAAGTCCAGCGCATCCTTTATCCTCATAAAGTCCTCGGGTCCTCGGTCCGAGATTGCGAGCGCAACGCTTCAACACGGTGGGTAGAGGTTTTAAGTTTCGGGACTGTTTGTTGGACAGGTGGCCGAGTGGTTGAAGGCACCGGTCTCGAAAACCGGCATACCGGTGACCCCGGTATCGAGAGTTCGAATCTCTCCCTGTCCGTTCTGTTGAGGGCACAGAGGGCGGCTTACGACGCTTCGCGTCACAAGCGCCTGGCAAGAGATCGCGGAGACGCAGAGGGCCCAGGCTTTACGCCCGGGCCCTTTCTTTATCTGCGGCTTGCACCTTACGCGCCGATTTTCGGGAATCGGGATGAGGATCCAATCAGGAGGCACATCGGAGTGCTAAGGGTTCTGCATCACTGCGTTGTTGCACCTGATAGGACACAAGGCCTTCCATGGAAAAGGCCCTTACCGGGTGGAATCTGATAAGGAGGACTGCAATGGTTCCAAAAGTTGTTAGAACGGGCGTAGCAGCGGCTGCAATGTTTATCCTGGGATGCGAGTCACCGACGGCCATCGAGAAGGACGTGCGAGTCACAGTCAATGACGCGATTCTCACGGCGCAGGAACGATTCGTCGAGCTCGATGCGACAGTACGCAACGAAGGTTCACAGCGAATAAAGCTGGTTGGATGCGGAACGGAGAAGCTGGAGAGAGCGACTGGTGACGGCGACTATGTGGTTGTTACTCGACAACTGGAGTGCGCAGCAGCGGGACTGCCCGACGACGGTTACATCGAGCCGCAGTCCGAAGCTGTATTTCATCTCGTGATACCTGTCGTTCAAGGCATTCAAACGGACGCATCGTACAGGTTGAGCATTCCTGTTTTCATCGAAGGTCGTCGGGATTCCCGTCTGGTGAAGTCGTCTAACTTCACCCTGTCAGCTTCTCACTAAGGACGCCGGGCACCGCCATGGCTGACTAACCTGCGAATGAAAATGCAGCTAAGGGTCATTCTATTCCTCGCAGGCTATATGGGTGGTGCGATCGTACTAATGCGCATCGCGTCACAACGTAGCTCCGGCGTCGCTGCAGTCACATTACTCGCGTGGTTCGCAGTATTCGCCGTTGCTCAATGGCGTCTGTTCCGGTGTCCCAATTGTCGAAAATCTGCCGTCGTTACGCCTAAAGGCTTCGCGAACCCCTTCGTGGGAACCCGGTGTCGATACTGTGGGAATGATTACTGAACTCTTCCGTGTCGCGCGGCGGGCCTGTCGGCCCTTCTCTTTCCCCGCGGTTTGGAATGAGCACGTAGGCCATTATGTTGTAACAGCGTTGGACGGGTGGCCGAGTGGTTTAAGGCGCACGCCTGGAAAGTGTGTGTACGTTAATAGCGTACCGTGGGTTCGAATCCCACCCCGTCCGTAGAAAAAAACCGGCGACTTCACGTGAAGTCGCCGGTTTCGTTTTTAGTGCTTCAGGTTTACTGGCCGTCTGTGATAATGCAGGCGTCTGACGTCGTGCTGAGGCAGCTGTCGGTGCGCACCTTGTCTGGCCCGATGATGATGCGTGCCTCGTGAGGTGTACCAGCTTTGTCGATGTACGTTACGCCGGCGCCGCTCAGGTCGAACAGGAAGCAGCTGCCTGTTGCGTCGCATTCGCTGAATCCGGTGCGCTCACCGAAGGTCACTTTCGAGAGATCGATTCGATAGACGCCGTCATCGACGAAGACGCGGATGATTCCTTTGCCAGACAGGACTCCGTTGGTGAGCTTGATTGCTGCGGAATTGTCGATGTCTGTGTTGTCGTAGGCATCGCGATTGAACTTCAGCCAGCCGCTTGTCTCTGGTCGGTTGAAGAAATAGGTAACGTTGAACTGAATCGTGCTTGTCTCGGTTTCTGTGCTTGCTGTTCCGACTGCGCCTGAATCGATAGGTGGTGGCGGCGGATTCGAGCCAACGAACGTTCCCGCATCGCGCACGCTCAGATCGAGTGAGGCGGGGGATGACGAGATGGGATCCTGACATGCAACAACGGTGAGCAACGCTGTGAGCGTGGCTAGTGCAACACTTCGCATCTGCTTCTCCTGTGAATCCACTGCGGCGCGTCGACCCGGTTCGAACACGCCCAGCGGGAGCTGGAAAAAAATACGAACGTTCCATTTCCAATTGCAGTTTGTAACGGCAACTGTTACTTGTCGGCGATGCGCGGTTGTATTCGTATCATCTCGCGTCGCGCTTCCTCGACGAGCGGCTGTAATACAGGATCGCCCTGAGTCCATGCGTCAGCGACGCGTCTATACGATTCGTACGCATCGCGGTTCCTTCCCATTCCTGCTTCGATGGGCGCGCGCATCGACGCGATGAGAATCTCGATCGGTGTAATCAGAGTGTTGAGCCGTTGTGAGAGCAGGCGATAAGCCTTGTCCTGTTGCCCCGCGCGGATCATGAGCTGCGCCGCGGTCACGCGGTCGATGTAGCACGCGATGCACAGCGTGTCCGGCAGTGCTGCGAATTGCGTGAGCGCCTGTGAGCTGTCGCCCCTCGCCAGCGTGAGGTATGCGCGCGCCGACATCGACTTGTATTGCGCGGCGCGTCGCGCGGCTTTTTCGGTTGCGCGCTGTCTGTCGCCATCCGCGCGGGCCGCTAGTATCTGAATTGATCGTGTGTCTTTAATGCGTGCGAGCCATGGCAGTGCGTAATACGCTTGTGGGATTCCGTCGTTGACCCACTGTTGAACTGTCGCGCTTGCTGTGTCGGGCGGAATTCCTCCTAATAGTGCGAGCTCGACGAACAGGCGCCACGGTCTCTTTCCGAGCTCGAGATATGCTTCGCTCAACCGACCGCGGTATGCGAGCTCGAGGGGCATGAAATTCCACAACCGCAGGGAATCCGTCTCATATGTGGGTGAGCTGCGCGGACGTCGTGCGAGTGAATTCAAGAGTCGCAATGCTGTTTCCGATGAATCCGGCCATCGTCTGATGAGATACCACGCATCCATCAACGCGTCTGTGGGCGCAATATCCAGGATGTCGTCGGGGGCTGCAGCTCCGGGATTTCGCGATGATGCCGCGCGATCGACGATCTCGATTCCTTCTGCTTCCTTGTCTGTCGGATTGAGATTGAGATATGCGCGCGTATACCGCAGTCCCGCTTCTGCACCGCGCGTGGTGAACCCGAGGTCGATCGCATGCACATATGCGGGGGCAAACGCCGAATCGAGTGCGATTGCTCGATCGAATGCCTCCAGAGTTTCCGCATCCGTTACGTTGACCGGACTTCCGAAGCCGTGATGGAAGCGTGCTTCTCCAACAGCGTACCAGACCTCCGGATCATCCGGATAGCGCGCAGCCGCATCGTTCACTGTCGCAAAGAGCCGCCGAGCCTTCGTCCAGTCGAGTGTATCGACTGACATCAGCGACAGTGCTGCTGAAAGCGAGTCGGCCAGGATCAACAGACTATCGCGACGCGCTTGCGATCTGTTTGCGCGGCCGGCTCTGAGAAACAGTGCAGTCGACGCGGAGTCGCTTCCGCTCCGCTGCCATCCGGAAACCTGTGCGGCACGGTGAAGCGCAACGGCGAACGCGGTATCGAACGAGATCGCGCGTGAATATGCAATCGCCGCTGAGTCCCACGATGTTCTACGGAAAAATTGCTCTCCCTGCAGAAATGCGCGGGTTGCATCGATCGACGATGAGCTGAAGGACGATTGCTGCACCGCACCGATACGATGCGACTTGCGAAGCTCGTCGAGCGCCCACCGCGTGATCTTCGACGCCGCAGCTTCGACAGTCGCGTCGCGAATCTCGTTATCGGTCATCACGTCCTTTGCGATGTCCACCATGCTCACTCTGACTCTTACGGAGTCGCGCGAGCTCCCGACGATTGTTCCGAAGATCGCATACTGAGCTTTCGTGCGGCGCGCGAGACCGGTCGCCGTCGTGCGGCTCGCAACCGGAGCAGACCCCTTGATCGCCACGCTCGGCGAAATGGTCCGCAGCGGCCCCGCACCATCGAGGTTGCGCGCAAGCACATCGACCATTCCTTCGCGCCATAACGCCAGCTCAGCGGTGGGTGCGTTGAATGGCGCAATCGCAATCGTGACAGATTCTTCTGAAGCTTTGGGTCCACCGAGTTTGATCGACGCGAACACGGCAGCGGCGATGAGTGCAACTGCGACGATCGGATACAGAATCAGCTTTCTCGACTTCGCGTTTGACTCCGCTCGGGGATCGGCGCCCTTCTTGGCACGCCGCGGCGGGGCGGCAACAGGCGCACCGGGCGCTGCAGGCGAGTCGAGCGCGTCGCGAAAATCGGCGGCTTTCTGGAATCGTGCAGTTGGATCCTTTGCCATCGCCTTTGCAATTGCTGCCGCAACCGACGGCGGTGTATCAGCACGCACGACATCGACACGCTCGGCATCACGTGTCAGGTGCGCAACAAGGATGGCCTGATCCGTAGCGCCCGTGAACGGCGGCTCCCCCGCGAACATTTCATATCCCACGACCCCAACCGCGTACACATCCGCTCGCGCATCGACGTTCCGCTCGCCCAGCGCCTGCTCCGGAGCCATGTAACCCACGGTGCCGAGCGACATTCCCGTGCCGGTGAGACGCGGGCCAGTGTCGGAGCCGCCTCCGCCAAATGCTGCAGCGATGCCGAAATCGGCGAGTATCGCGTGACCGTCCTGAATGAGAATATTCTCAGGCTTGATGTCGCGATGCACGATTCCCTGGCGGTGCGCATAAGCCAGTGCATCCGTCACTTCGCGGAGAAGTCGCACTGCATCGTTGATTGGAAGCTGTTTCTCGCGTTCCAATCTCCCGCGCAATGACTCGCCGTCGATGAACGGCATGATGTAGTACACGAGCCCATCGCGTACGCCTGCCGAAATCACCGGCAGGATATGGGGATGCTGGAGCTTTGCCGTGACTTCGCTTTCACGCTTGAATCGCGCGAGCATCATCGGGCTCACCATGTCCGGCGGCAGAATCTTGATTACGACTTTTCTGTTCAGCGCAAGATCAGTCGCCATGAAGAGGCGGCTCATCCCGCCGCCTTTCATTTCTCCTTCGATCTTGTACAAGTCAGCGAAGCTCGCCCGCAGCCGCTCGAGAATATTTTCTTCGGCGGGAACCTCATGTCTCGAAAGCTTGATCGACGCAGACAATTCGTTCACGAACTCGCCTGCCGATTGCCATCGTGAATTCGGGGTACGGGCCATCGCGCGCTGAATCGCGCGCTCCATTCGCTCCGGTACATCTTCGCGAATCGACGATAGCGATTTTGGCGGAGTATTGAACCTCGCCGCCATCAGGAGCGGAGCAGTATTGCCTTGAAAGGGCGGCGCGCCCGCGAGCATCTCGTAAACGACGCAGCCGAACGAATAGATGTCGCTCCGAAAATCGAGATCACGATCGGCACGGACCTGCTCCGGCGACATATATGCAGGAGTGCCTACCGTTACGCCAGTTCGAGTGAGTCGGTCACCTGCGGCTCCGACGATCGCACGTGCGACACCAAAGTCCAGCACATAAACCTTGTCGCCGCTGAGAAGAATGTTCTCGGGCTTGATGTCGCGGTGAACGATTCCGCGCGCGTGCGCGTACGTCATTGGTGCCGCGACACCTGCAGCAATTCGAGTCGTTTCTTCCGGACTCAGTCTCTTTTCGCGAAGCAGTCGCGATCGCAGCGACTCGCCTTCCACGTAGTCCATCGCGTAGAAGGGAAGGTCGTCCTCTGCAACACCTGACTCGAACACGCGCGGAATTCCGGGGTGATCCAGCTCCTGCGTGAATGCAATCTCCCGGAAAAATCTTTCCTTTGTTACGACGCTGCCGAGCTCCGCGCGAAGAACCTTTACGGCAACCTGCTCACCGCTGTCAGTATCGGTGCAGAGATGCACGGTGGCCATGCCACCGTGGCCGAGCTCACGCTCAACGCGGAAATGCCCACCAATGATTTCCTGCCCGGGAATTTTCTGCTCCTCGCTCATTTCCTCTCGCGTCGCCGCGTGGACGACCGATCAGGTGGCCGGCTGAGGCTCGCCGGCAAAAACTTTCCTGAGACTCAGATCAAATTCCGAGCCTTCACCCAGCTCACTTCGCGCAGAAAGCTCGCCACCAAGCCCGCGCGCGAGATCGCGGCTGATTGCGAGACCGAGTCCCGTTCCTTCGTGATTGCTCGTAAGTCTGCGCTCGAGCTGAACGAACGGCTCGAATACACTCGACAATCGGTCTGCAGGAATTCCAAGCCCGGTGTCTTTCACGAGAATACTGACCGTGTCACCGCGATCGAGGCAGCTGATTGCGATCGTCCCACCGGGCTCGGTGAATTTGATCGCATTGGACAACAGGTTCAGCATGATCTGTCTCACCTTCTCGGCATCGGCCCACGCTGTGAGCTCAGGATCACATCCCGTGTAGTCGTAAGTGAGATTCCGGGCGCGCAGCTGCGGAGTGATCAATGATTCCAGG
>DASUXX010000050.1:0-7489 GCA_036377755.1 Gemmatimonadaceae bacterium | reverse complement strand
CGATATTCACCGTGCCTGCGCTCGAAGCAACGAGAGCAGCTCCACTCGTTGTCGAATCGACAAGTGAGGAGAACGAAGTCGTTCCAGTATTCGTCGCAAGATTGATCGCCGTTCCAGCACTCGTCTTCTTGACGAATGTGGTGCCAAACGAGAATCCGGCCGATCCGGTCACGTTGATTCCGGTCGACGTCGAGCCCGAGATTTTTGTCAGCGCACTCGTGAATGTGCCGCCCTGATTGACGAGGTTGATTCCCGTCGTTCCTGATGCAACGATGCTGTCGACTGTTACTGCGAGCGTACCCGACGTCGTAAGGCTGATTGCCCCGCCACCTGGATTCACAATCGCCGCATCACTCATCGTGAATGTTCCAACTGCGGATCCACTTATCGACGATCCGCCAGGTGACGATCCCGCAATCAACCCTCTCAGGTAATTCCCTGTCGCGAGAACGAAGACTCCAATTGATGATTGTGTGTCGATGCGAGGACGGGCTGCGCCAGTCGTTGGCTGCGCGCCGGCATCTGCCGGCCACGTGACGTTCGCATTGCTCGCGGCAGAGAACGCTCCGGTCGCGCCAGCCCCGATGATCCTCATCCCAGCCGTCAAATTCAGGTTGGCAGTGTTCGAATACGTGCCCGAACCAACGTGGACGATATCGTTGCTGTTGAGCGATTGGTTGCTCAGACATCCGCTCGCCCCAACGATGCAGCCGAACGGCGTGCCGTACCGTCCGTCGCCCGTTCCACCGGACGCCACGAACCAGATCCTTCCCGCACCGACCGGAATCGTGACAGTGGCGTTCGACGTGGTGCCAAAGCCATTTGTCACTGTGAACACGAGCGTTCCATTCCCCGACGCAAACCCGGCGCTCGGCTTGAAGTCGTATGTGCCATCAGCATGAACGGAGCCGGTGCCGTTGGTAGCGCTCACATTGTTGTAGGTGAGACCGTCACCGGCAGCGCTCACCTTTGTGCTGGTGCTCGTCGACGTATTTATGCCGACGTTTCCAGGGAGCGTCGTTCCATATGTGCTGTTCGACGCACTCGGCCTCACACCAACTGCGATCTTGATCAACGCGTCCGAACTTCCACCCGCATTCGTTATGCGGTAATTGGTAGTGAAGTAACCGGTGAATCCCGTCTTCGGCGTATATGTGAAGCTTCCGTTCGCATTCAAAGTGAACGAGTGACCGTCGACAGCCACGGTCGCGCCTGCGGCATTGCTCGTCACTGTGCCGCCGAGTGTTCCTCCACCGAACGTCGCGACAGTCGCTTGAGGAATTCCGAGATTGTCATTCGCCGTCACGCTCGGCGAGCTCAGTGTCGTGTTGAATGCGGTGTGCCAGTTACTTCCGGGCGCACTGTTGCTCGCGGCTGAATCGACGACCGCAATCGGAGCAGCGTTGACGTTGATCGTCACTGTCGCACTGTCGCTGCCAGCCGTGTTTGCCAGTCGATATCGGAAAGTATAGACGCCGCCCATCGCCGGATTGGCGAGCGACACGGTGCCGTTCGCATTGACGGTGAGAGTGCCGCCTGCAAGCGCGACGCTCGCGCCTGCCGCATTGGTTGTGGTATTGCCCGAGAGTGAGCCGCCGCCGAAGCCGGTTACTGTTGCAGCCGGATCACCGAGATCATCGGCGCCTGAGCCATTGTCCGAAGTGACGTTGCCGTTGAGGGTAGCTGGCGATGTGGTGGTGAACGCATCGTTCTTTGCATCAGGCGGGCGTCTCACCACGATCGTCGCCGTCGCGTCATCGCTGCCTACCGGGTTCGTAAGACGGTACTGGAATGTGTATGTGCCCGATGTCGTCGCATTCGCAAGCGATACGCTTCCATCTGCATTAACGGTCAGCGTGCCGCCCGCGAGCGCTACGCTCGCGCCTGCTGCATTCGTCGTTACTGTGCCACCCGGCGATCCGCCACCGAATGATGCGACGGTCGCAGCAGGTGCGCCGCGATCGTCGTTCAGGACGAGGTTTGCGTTGAGCGTTACGGCAACGTCCGCAGTCAGTGCATCATCGACAGCATCAGGAGCCCTGTTCACGCTGATCGTGACAGTTGCGTCATCGCTTCCCTGCGAATTTGTGAGTCGATACTGGAACGTGTACACGCCGCCAGTTGTCGGGGACGTGAGTGACAATGTTCCATTCGCGTTGACCGTGAGAGTACCGCCTGCGAGAGAAACACTCTGGCCTGCAGCGTTACTCGTTACAGTTCCACCAAGGCTCCCACCACCGAAGCTCGCGAGCGTTGCTGCAGGAGCTCCAAGATTGTCGGCTCCGCTCCCGTTATCGACCGTTACGTCACCATTCAGGTTCACCGCAACCTGCGCAGTGAATGCATCGTTCTTTGCGTCAGGAGCGCTGGCAGGCTGCTTCACAGTGATGAGCTTGCTTCCTGTCTTGTCACCCTGAGTCGCCGTGACTGTTACGTTGCCGGCTGCAAGACCAGTTAGAAGTCCCGCTGCATCGATGCTTGCCTTCGATGAGTCACTGAGCTGCCACGTCTCTGACTGATCGGCAGTTGCGACACCAAGCGCGTCTCTTACTGAGTCCTCCATCTGGAGTGTCGCCCCGATTGCGACTGAATCAGCGGAAGAAAACACGTCGATGTATCCGTCAGGATGCTTGACGTTTGCACTTATCAGGAGAAGAAAGCTGAACGTGTTCACACCGGGATCGAACCTGAGCTTCCACTTCTTTGCAGTGCTCGTCTGATTCTGCGCGAGCATCTGGGGATACTTGAAGAACGGCTGCCCCGCTGCGGTGAATGCGCCTGTTCCGTCGGGATTGGCAACTGCGACTGATCCGGTTCCACCCGTGGTCGTTGGACCCGAGTGGAAGAAAACTGCAAGACTCGAGTCCGTCGTTATTCCGTCGACAGTTCCGATCGGCTGGGGTCTCAGATTCTTGACTGTGACGTCGAACGTGAAGCTGTCGGCAACGATCGCAATGTTCGTCGATGTCACATCCACGTTCTTGTGCTGCCCACCGATGAGAATTTTCGACGGCTCCGCTGTATTCCCCCACTCGATGCCCTGACTGTAGCTGGGAAGCGGACTCATTGGATCAGGTGCTGGCTCGCAGATTACCGAGAGCTGCTTCGGGCTCGCCGAGCACACGAATGCGTTGATAGTGAGAACTGGCCCGTTTGGAAGCTCCGGGGTCGGCACTGGTGTTTCGCCGGGACCGGTGACTGATCCGCCTTCGCACGCGGCGACAATGAGCGCCGCAACAGATACACAGACAAACGCAAATGACCGCAGTGAACCTGCGGCCCTGCTCTTTTTAGTTGAATTCACTTGATTTGGGCTCAAGAGCGCGGACGACGAGGTCCGGCAGAGACGTGACACACTTGCCTGTATTTTCAGGCGATTGGAGAAGTTCGGACATGCTCGCGACGCAATGTAGCATCGAGCGACAGATCAGGCACGCTCGATTTATCGATAAAAACCCGTGCGCGTCGCGGGTGCATTCAGGAATGCCGCGAATCCGATAAAAAGCGGCGCGATATGTCCGCGCCGCCTTTAAAACGATTATCTCATTTGCTTCCCGTTATGGAACGGCCTTTCGTATTGGGCCCGTCCCTACCACCGAATGGTCAGTCCGCCCGTGAGTTCCGAATTGTCGGCCGCGTTAGGAGTACTCTGCTGTTCGTCGAGACGGAATCGCGCCTCGCCGCGGATCGCGACGTTCCGCGACAGCCACAAACGAATTCCTCCCATGGCCTGCATCGAGGGTGCAAAGAAGCTGTCGCCTCCATCGCCTTCATCGGTGTAGTTGATTCCAGTCGCAAGACCGACGTACGGGCGGAAGAATGAGTGCGGCAGCTGCGCCTGCAGGCCGATGTCGACACCGGTCATGTGAACATTGTCTTCACCGGGATTCTCAAGCTGCGTGTAAAACGCGCCGAGCTCACTCAGCACCCAGCGCCGCAATCCCCAGTTCAGACGGAGTGCGCCCATCGGGCGTGACTCATCACCGTAGAAATCGTGATTGAACGCCCCCACCTGCAATGTGATCGTGCGCTCGTTTCCCGGACGGCTGAACCGGTCATAGCGGTCAGGCCAGTGCCTTCGTTGCGCGCTCGCGTCGCTCGCAAACAATGCAAATACGCAGGCACCCGCAGCGAACGCGTAAACAACTCTGTTATGGAACGACGTCATTCTACCTCCGACTTTATGCAGTTACACAGTCGGACAGCAGAATGAAGGCCTTCGTTTACAACGATGCGTTAATCGCCGTGTTTCTTACGCCACTCATACAACTTTCACGGAGTGGCGATCATGCTCGTCAGGGAACGACAGTGGATCCGCCACCGCCCGTTCCACCACCACCATCGATCGGGCTTTGCAAGGTCAGCTCACTGAGACGTGGCAGCTGGGAAACGATCGGGCTCACCCACGGCCGTTTGTTCTGGTTGTCTGTAACTTCAGGCATCTGCAATTGTGGAGGGGTGCGACACGCGCGCTGATCTAACCGCAAAGCGCTTCACCGACAGGGACGTTCCTGTTACGCATTGGCAACAGTTTTTTCGCGCGCTCGACCGTCCGTAAAAGACAGTAAAAATGTTACAGTTGCATTAATAAACATCCGGCGTAACCTTTCCGTCCCCATGCTGCCCCCCGATGTAAAAGACGCCGAGCTCGACGTGATTCGCGCTGCGACTCGTACTACCATGTACGATTCGATTCACGCTGTGCCGTTGCGTCAGGCCGTGTACAACATGACTCGGCTGCTGAAATCGCACGGTGTCCCGCCGGAGCGCGCTTACGTCTATCTCAAGGGCGCCGCATTCAAGGCACGGCTCGCACACGCGGAGATTCCTGCCGAGGGCGCGGAAATGCTCGAGAAGCTGATCTCCAGAATGCTCAGGTGGTTTCTCGAAGCCTACTATGAAGAAGAGCACGAGCCTGCGCTGACGTGACTTAAAAAAATGCGCTATCGCGTTGCGGCGGTAGCGCATTTTTTCTTCGCAGCTGGACCCTAGTTCTTCGCGACTTTCTTTCCGAGTGCGTCCGCAGCGAGCATGTGCGCCTGGAACGCCGGTGCAATCTTCACGACAAGATCCTTGAGCTCGCCATTCTGGATGGCTGGCAGAAGCGTTGTCGTCACTGCGTCGATGACGGCCTTGTGAAACGCGACTTCATGTGCGAGAAAAGCGCGGTCGAAATCCTTTCCACTTCTCTTTGACAGGTCGGCCATCGCTGCGGCATGTGCCTTTGCACTGGCATCGTCAGCCGGAGGAGTCGGCGTCACCTTCAGTTTTGCGGCGAGATCACGCCCTTGCTGACGGACCATCTTGTGGTCGCGAACGAGCATCGCGCCGAAATCGCGAACCTCCTTCGTGCTTCCCTTCTTTGCCGCGAGCTCACCCGTTTCGATATCGGCGGTGTTCGCTGCGTCGAATATCGCGACTATTGTCGGATCGTCGAGCTTTGCAGTGCTGTACGAGTCTGTGCGTGACGCCGCGGTGAGGGCGAGAGCCGATGCCGTGAGGGCAACAAGAGCGAGAGGCTTGCGTAGCATTTCACTTTCTCCTTGAGATGAATCGTTCGGCGTGTTTTTACGTCGAGCTGTTGTGTTCGTACTGAAGCCTCTCTCAATCGGTCTAATTTGTCAAGTAATTCCTTGACTTATTGTAGACTATGCGGTGAATGCATTGTTTGAGGCGGTGAACGGAGAAGAAGCGTGGCAGGCAACGTGCTGCTCACCGCTTCATGACTGATGATGCAGAGCCCGTTGTGATTCGCAGATGCGAGATTTGCGGAGAGGAAAGAATTCTCGAGTCGAAGCCGCCGTCTGCCGACGAGCAGGCGAGATGTGCATGCGGAATTACTCCGCTCAACGCGCTCGACCTTGAAGCGCTATCAGACAGAGGCCCGTGATCTCGGGTTTTGGGTAACGGGTTTTTGGATGTCGTGTGTCCGGGGTCATGCGGTCATGGGTCCCGGGTAACCCTCAACCGACTACACACGACCTATGACACAAAACAACGAGGACCCACGACACAAAAAAAAACCGCCGGCGGATGCCGGCGGTTTTTTCTACCCGTGCAACGGATTACGGGGTGTAGTTCACCTTGAACGATGCGCCCGCTGCCTTGTCGAAGACGTCGATAAGGAAGTACCAGGTGCCCGACTGAGGATTGGCGATTGTGCAGCTCTCGCCGTTTCCAGCGTTCCACGAGTGGCAGGTGTCCTGCGTTCCGCTGTTGGTCGGCGGAGTGCCGCGGCGGACGAAGATATCGATGTCGCCGCTGCCGCCGCTGAGGGTAGCGGTAAGCTGCGTCGTGCCCGCCGGGACGAAGATACGATAGAGGAGCTGATCACCTGTCTCTCCACCGACTGTGACCGCGGTGTTCTTCGCGATCGAAACGCCCTGGAGCTTGTTGATCGTGATGCTCGATGCTCCAGTCTTTGTCGGATCCGACTTGAGAGTGGCGATGATTCCAACAGGGCCACCCGGGGCTACCGCGGTTACGAGACCGCTGGAGTTGACCGTTGCGATGGCAGTGTTGTCGCTCTTCCAGTCGACGTCGACAGGATTGCCGCCGTTGGTCGCAGTCAGCTGAAGTGTGGTACCTTCATCGATTCCAACGAACTGGGGCGAGACTTCGAACGCCGGCTGCTGCGGAGTGAAGTTGTAGTCGTTGCAGCCCGCAAAGAATGCGGGGAGCGCGAGCAGGGTAAATACCTTACTGTAGCGTGTCATCATGGGCGTGCCCGTGGCAAAATTGTGGAACTTGCACTGCGGATATTTCAGGGGTGCCTGCCAAGTTATCCACCTGTTCAGGCAATCTCAACCTTGACCCGCCATTTATAAATCCCGGACCGCCGCCTGGACGTCTTCCACGTGGCCATCCACCTGTACCTTCCTGAAGATTTTCCGAACCTTTCCCTCCCCGTCGATGATCACGGTGGAGCGCTCGATCCCCATGTATTTCACCCCGTACAGGGTCTTCTCCTTCCAGAACCCGTACTCGTCGGCCAGCCGATGGCCTTCGTCCACCAGAAGATTATATGGGAGCCCATATTTCTCCCTGAACTTCCGGTGCGATTTCGCCGAGTCGGGGCTTACTCCAAGGACTTCTGCATTCATTTCCCCGAACCGGGGAAAAGCGTCGCGGAACGCGCACGCTTCACGCGTTCAGCCAGAGGTATTGTCTTTCGGATAGAAAAAGAGGACGACGTTCTTTCCTTTCAGTGAGCTCAGGCTCACGCGAGTTCCTTCGTCTGTCTCGAGATCGAAATCCGGAGCCTCATCGCCTTCATTGATCATGTCGCTCAACTTAGCACGTCGCTTCTCGCGCGGCGAATCTGGTCCTCCTTCGCCTTCGGATCCTCGGACCTTTATGAGGATTAAGGCGTCGGAGGACTTTATGAGGGTTAAGGACCCGTTGACTATAAGGTCTCAGGACACTCCGCCGCACATACGAACTGCGACTAATTGAGGGACGAAGACACTCGAGGAATTAGGGACGATGA
>DASUXX010000049.1:0-2441 GCA_036377755.1 Gemmatimonadaceae bacterium | reverse complement strand
AGGAGTGATTCGCCAGGTCTGAGCCATTCTAGGTGACTTGCCTCAACGTGCCGCGACCTCGCGGAACAGCTCGTCGTACTGCCCGGAAATTTTTTCCCATGTGTAGTTCTCGCGGATTCTTTGTGGTCCCATCTGCCTCAGCTTTGCGACGAGATCCGGATTCGATTCAACATCGCGAATCAGTCCAGCGAGCACTGACTCGTCGCGTGGAAAAAACAATCCGCCATCCGCGAGAACTTCGCGATTGAATACCGAATCGAAAGCCAGGATACAGTTGCCGTACCCCATCGCCTTGAGAAGAGATGGATTGGTACCTCCCACAGAATGCCCATGAAGATACGCGAAGCAATTGCAGTGTAGCTCCTTGATCACTTCCTGGTCATCGATGTGACCGGTGAGTATGACATTCGGACCTGCGAACGACCTGATCTTCCTGTGAAAGGGGCTGTCGTAATTGGCGCCGCCAGCAATCACGAGCTTGCGCTTCGATCCGGATTTCAGGAATGCCTCAGTGATCAGGTCGCCGTGATTTTCCGGAATGAGCCGGCTCGCAATCAGGTAATACGCATCGGGCTCGACGCCATACTGCGAGATCAGCTCCGGCTTCGACGACTGGTCGACGTAAGCGCCATACGCGATCATCGTCGTTTCCTTGTTGAACTGCTCCCGATAAAAGACTTGCATTGCGTCGGCATCGGTCACCAGCTCAGTGCAGAATTTCACCGCGGAATGCGCTGCCGAGAGGAAATACCACCTTGCTACGGGTCCCCACTTCGCGCGCGTCCAGTCGAGGCCGTTGACGTTCATGATGACTTTCTTTCCGAACAGCCGGCACAGTGCAGCATGATGCCCCATGCCGACGTTCACGAAAAAGAAAATGTCGTAATTGCCTTTTGCGAGAGCGTGCAGCACCGCGAAGAAAGTCGAGAGCACTCCGGAGAAATTCTTTCCACCGGGTGACGGCACGTAGACAAGGCGAACTCCCTTGTACTCCGGCACTCTCATCTCTTCAGGAAAAGATCCTTCGCGGCAATACATCGTTACTTCGTGGCCCATTGCCGCAAGGCGTGGAGCAATCTCGCCGAAGCCTGTCTCGAATCCTGTGAAGTGAAGCTTCGGCATCGTCATGCCGTACAGCCCCAGCATTCCAATGCGAAGTTTTTTTTCAGACGATGTGCGACTCGTCATGGTCGCCTCTTGACCTGGTTACGCGCCGTTAGATGAGACGCGCGGTCCAGGTCTCCGGCACCATCGGCGATTCGATCTCGATAGGCAGGTGATATTCGAACGGCTTGGTGCCGTGCGCTGAGATCCACTCGACGATGCTCTGCAATCCATCGCGCAGTGACACAGTCGTGCGATAGTCGAGAAGCCGGCGGGCCTTGTCTGCCGAGCATGTTGCGTAGCGCACTTCGCGCGGACGATCCGGAACGTAAATCGGCTCGAGCTTGAAGTTGAGAATGTCAGCAATGACTTCCGCTAGCTCGTTGATCGTGACGTACTCTTCGTCGGGCCCGATGTTGATGATCTCGCCGCTCAGCCCGTCCTGAGTTCCCATCTTGATGAGCGGATTCACACAATCCTGCACGAACGAGAAGCAGCGCTTCTGCCCGCCATTTCCGTAGATGATCGGCTGCTTTCCCTGGAGCATCCTGTTGATCATGATGCTCGCGACGTTGCGATACGGATCGTCGTATTTCTGCTTTGGGCCGATGATGTTGTGCGGCACCGCGATGACGTACTCGATTCCGTGTGTCTCGCAAACGTTCCTGACGAGAAGCTCCGACGCGTACTTTGCGATTCCATACGGATCGACAGGATGGAGCGGCTGGTCTTCAACGAACGGAACGGGGCCGTCGCCATAGCGGGCCATGCTCGAGCAGTGAACGAATCGCTTGACGTTGTTCGTT
This sequence comes from Gemmatimonadaceae bacterium, assembly GCA_036377755.1. Classification (GTDB taxonomy): domain Bacteria; phylum Gemmatimonadota; class Gemmatimonadetes; order Gemmatimonadales; family Gemmatimonadaceae; genus UBA4720. Next base: position 531 of record DASUXX010000049.1, on the reverse strand, counting down.
GCCGCTGCCGAGAGAATTCCTGCCGTGTTCTGGTAGACGTGCTGCGCGATCAGTGCCGGCGAGAAAACGCTCAAGCCTTCGGTTGCGATTGCTGCGCAGTGGAAGATGAGGTCGACATCCTTCGTGAGCCGCTTCATTGCCGCGACGTCGCCGCAGTCGGCCTGCTCGAAGTCGATTCCTTCCGGGAGGTTTTGAAGGTCTCCGCCAATCATGTTGTCGCAGCCGGAAACCTGATGGTTCGCGGCGATGAACGAATCGGCAAGATGACTTCCGAGGAATCCTGCAACCCCGGTCACGAAAACTTTCAAAACTGGCCTCCAGAATCCCTGATAAATGAGTGCCCGCGGGATTGGCGCGGGCAGACTTCTAATTTCGCCAGTTGTCCAGGTGGAGGCAATTGCCGTTCCTCTACTGGCGCTTACTGAAGCCGCATCTGAAGACTTAAACACGGAGCCACGAGGGAACGGAGGTTCACGGAGTTTTTCTTTTGTTTTGTTCGCTGCGACGGAGAGAGGTTGTCGCTGACTCTGT
>DASUXX010000048.1:0-6054 GCA_036377755.1 Gemmatimonadaceae bacterium | reverse complement strand
ACGATATCACCGGGTGCAACCCACACACGCGGATCCGAATACGTCGGCTTGATTCCTCGCGCAGGGCCGCCTGTCCCTACGAGCGGACCGCTGCCCCCTTCGGGCTCAGCAGCTTTCGTAGTTTCCGGTGCCGGCGGAAGTGCGGTCGGGACTTCTGCTGGAGCGACGATTTTTGCCGGAGGAGTCTTCGATACCGGCCGATTGTCTCCGCCACTCCTCCCTTCTACCGCGGGACCATTCGACTTTGGAAGCCTGAGAAACCCAATGCGTTCCGGCGGGACCTCTACAGAACGATGATGACCGAAGATCATCGTGAACGCCGCGGGTGAGATGAGAAAACGCACGAGCGCCATCACGATCACCACGTGCACAACAACCGAAACCGCGAACGATCTCGACCGCTCTACGCGCGTTACGCTCTCTTTCTCCTTATCACTGCCGCGGAGTGTATTCATCTACCTCGACCACTGTCGGCTGTCACGCGCCGACGCTCAATCGCGTGAGAACGCGCCCCGCGCGATTTGCTGCTTCGCGCAGACGCTCGGGCGACGTAATGAACGATACTCTGAAAAATCCCTCTCCGCCCTCTCCAAATGACGATCCCGGCAGCACGATTACTCCTTCTTCCTCCATCAGAAATTCGGCGAACTCCGCGCTTGTGATGTGCTCCGGCAGCGGGATCCACAGGTACATCGTCGCCTTTGGCGCGACGACATCAAATCCATTTTCACGAAACGCAGCGACAGCAGCGTTTCGCCTTTCGTCGAACACTGCAATGTTCCGCGGAACGAATTCGTCGTAATTATCGAGCGCCGCAGCCGATGCCGCCTGCACCGCCATGAAAGCACCGGTGTCAACGAACAGCTTCACTTTCGCGAGCGGTGCAACCAGCTCCTTTGAGCCAACAGCCCAGCCACAGCGCCAGCCGGTCATGTTGTAAGTCTTGGACATCGAGTGAAACTCAATCGCGACGTCCCTCGCCCCATCGATCTCGAAAATACTCGGCGGGGTGTAGCCGTCGAATGCCATTTCCGAATACGCGTTGTCATACACCAGCAGGATGTCGAGTTCCCTGCAGCGCGCTACAACTCTCTCCAGGTAATCGCGAGGCGCAATAGCGGCGGTGGGATTATTCGGATAGTTGAGGTAAAGGATGCGGGTCCGACCGAGCACTTCTTCTGGAATGCGATCGAGCTCGACGAGGAAATTGTCCTCGGGGCGCAGCGCATACTTGTACGGGAGACCCTCGGCGAGCTGGGTTCCTCCGACATACGCGAGGTATCCCGGCTCCGGGATGATTGTTACGTCGCCTTCCTCAGTGTAAGCAAGAGCAGCGTGCGAAATGCCTTCCTTCGAACCTATCAACGGAACTATCTCAGTCATCGGGTCGAAATCGAGATCGAACCTCCGCTTCATGAAGCGGCAGATTGCCTCCCTGTATTCCACGAGCCCGATCCCGAACCCATATCTGCTCATCGTCGGCGTGCGCGCCGCTTGAGCAAGACGCTCGACTGCCGCGGGAGGTGGCGCGAGATCGGCGTCGCCAGCGCCGAGGTCAATTACATCCACACCTCGCGCAATGAGCTCGCGTTTTTTCTGCGGAAGTCTGCCCATTGGATATTCAGGCAGCTTCTGAAGCCTGCTCGCCTGACGTGGCATTTAGCGCGCGCTCCGAACTGGATTGCTAACCTTGCTCAATCCTTCGATTTCGACTTCGACAACATCGCCATCGCTGAGCGGACCGACTCCCGCAGGAGTTCCAGTTGCGACGATGTCGCCCGGCTCGAGCGTCATCACCTGCGACACGTAAGACAGCAGGAACGGAATCGCGAAAACCATCTCTGATGCAGGTCCACGCTGTTTCTCTTCACCATTCACGCGAGTGATCACAGTGAGTGCACCGAGATCATCGAATCGCGATGACATCTCGCCGATCGGACAGAAAGAGTCGAATCCCTTCGCGCGCGTCCACTGGCTGTCTTTCTTCTGAAGATCTCTCGCAGTTACGTCATTCAGCGCGACGATTCCGCGGATTGCTTTCGTCGCCTCTTCTTCACTCGCGCGAGTGAGCGTCGATCCAATGACGATTCCGATCTCACCTTCATACTCGACGCGCTCAGACTGCGATGGCAGCACGATCTCATCGCCGTCGTGAATCACGCTCGTTGAAGGCTTGAGGAAAAACAGAGGCTCAGTTGGAACGTCATTGCCAAGCTCGCGCGCGTGCTCGCGATAGTTGCGTCCGATGCAGACGATCTTTCCGGGCCGCTGCATGCGCGTGCGCACTGCGGCAGGAATGTCTCCCCCTGTTAGTGGATCGTCGAATTTCATTCCCGCCATCGGCCGCGCTCCGAATGATTTAAGGCTTCGTTGTGAGACACTGCAAAGAAGGTCAGCAGTTGCTTCGAGACATCATTCCAATGTACCTGAATCTGTCGCGCGGGTGGGAGCGCTCTGAGCAGTGTTGCACCGTAGCTCTTGTTTACGATGCGTGGATCAGCAATGACGATCGCGCCACGGTCCGTCGAAGACCGGATCAACCTCCCGAATCCCTGCTTGAGCCGCAGTGCAGCGTGAGGAACCATGTATTCGGCAAACGGATCGCCACCACGCTCCGCGATTGCTTCACAGTGCGCAGCCGTGAGCGGCTCCGTGGGAACTCTGAATGGAAGTTTCGTTATGAGCAGCCCGCGCAGCGCATGTCCTGCAACATCGACTCCTTCCCAGTACGATGACGTTCCGAGCAGCACCGCGCGACCGGATTCGCGGAACTGACGCAGCAGCGAATCGCGCGATTCCTCACCGTGCACGAGCAGCGGTCGCTCGGATTGCATTCCGCGCGCACGCAGATCCATCGCGGTCTGCTGCACATCACGATGACTCGTGAAGAGCACGAAGATTCCGCCATCAGATGCCGACGTGAACTCTTCGATCATCTGAATGACGCGCTTGTAATGCCCGACAGGATCGACGTTAGGAGCAGGCGTATCAGTAGGAATTGCAAGCAGCGCCTGCTTCTTGAAATCGAACGGCGACGGAAATGACTCCGTGACTGGCGGGATGTCGAGCTGATCTACGCCGAGTCTCTTGCTCACGAACTCGAATCTTGAATCCGTCGTGAGAGTTGCGCTCGTCACAATCGCGGTCTTGACGCGCCCGAAAAGATCGTCACGCAGTATCGGCGCAAGATCGAGAGGAACCCACGTCACTCCGACATTCCCTTCGCGTCCGCGTGATTCGATCCACCTGATGCGCTTGCTTGCATCAGGACCTGGATCGAGCGCGCCGTACACGGCCCCGGCTAACGATTCAATGCGACGCCCTGCTCCGCGCAGCTCACTCACAAGCGCAACTGTGGATTCATCGGGCTGCTGCTCGGTCTCGAGACGCTCTCGAATCATTCCGATGCTGTCAGTGAGCGCAGCGGATTCGCGCACGAAGTCATCTAGCGCAGCGCCCAAACCAGCGCGCCACACAGGATGTGTTGCGAAATCTTCAGTAAGTCGCACGGTCTGCTGACCGCTTTCACGAAGAACTGACTCGACGAAATCAAAAACGAGCGAGCCCTTGTCACGTACTGATTCAACCGCTGGGAGTACCCGCTCTCGAAGAAGATCGAGGCTCGCTGAGCTGAACATTTCCTCGCGCCGCATTCTGAGACTTTCTTCGAGTGCAGCAAGAAGCCCCGCGGACGTCCTGCGTGTTGTCGCAGTGCGCGCGAGACGTGACATCAATCGTTGAAGTCCACGTCGCGTTCCGCTTGCACCAAGGTGTGCCGCAGCGGCGTCTTCGAGATGATGCCCTTCATCGATCACAACACGATTCCACGAAGGAATCACCGCAGAATCTTCCCAGTTGCCCGCAACGCGGCGTATCGCGATGTCGGACATGAGGAGGTGATGATTCACAACCACAACCTGCGCGTCTGCTGCATTCTTTCTCGCGCGAAAAAGAAAACAATTGGCCATGTGAGGACATGCTGCACGCGTGCAGAGATCGGGCTCCGCTGCTACCTCATCCCACACCTCGGCACTCGGCGGATAGGCAAGATCACTGAGCGATCCGTCTTCAGTTTCTTCAGCCCATTCTGCGATTGCTTCGAAGCCGTTCTCCGCGGAGAAGAGCGTTGGGCCGATCAGCTTTGCCTGCTCGAGTCTCAGCCGGCACAGATAGTTGCGCCATCCTTTCAACAGAGCAAAGCGAACAGGCTGCTCAGCCGATAATGCTTTTTCCAGAAATGGCAGATCCTTTCGTACGAGCTGTTCCTGCAGGTTGATCGTGTTCGTCGATACAACTGTCCGCTCGTTCTGCAGATGTGCCCATCGCAATGCGGGAAGCAGGTAACCTAGTGATTTGCCGACTCCGGTTCCTGCTTCGATCAAGCCCGTTCCGCCGTCGTTGTACAGAGTAGCAATGATCCTCGCCATCTGACGCTGTGCGGGCCGATCCTCGTACTGCTGCATCGCAGCCGCGATCGGGCCATGGGGGCCGAGATCGTCAGCAATGGAATCAGGATCGAGCTGCGCGGGCCCGGCAATGATGCCCGGAAACGAAATCACTCTTTGTGTGCCAGTCTGTACGCGAGGTTGCGTGACGCGCCGTGGTCGCGCATCAGGGTCTCCATAATCTCGCGAGGTGCCCCGCCCTGCGCATGTAGCTCGCCTGCAATTCTGCCGAGAGTCGCTTCATCGACGGGCACCTGCGCAGCTCCGGCAATGAGAATCACAACTTCACCGCGCGCAGGATTGTCAGCGTAGCGTGATGCGAGCTCAGCCACAGTGCCGCGCGCGAACTCCTCGAATTTTTTCGTGAGCTCCCGTGCTACTACTGCAGACCTGTTCCCGGCGCCTGCAGCCGCAATCTCTTCGAGCGTGTCAGCTACGCGGAGCGGAGATTCGTAGATGACTGCAGTGTGCTCGAGGCGCATCAGCTCGGATAAAACCTTCAGGCGATCTTTTCCTTTTCTCGGGAGAAAGCCGAAGAAAGTGAAATGCTCCCCGGCAATTCCCGATGCAACGAGTGCGGCGAGAAGAGCAGATGCTCCCGGCACTGGCACCACATCGATTCCCGCCTCGATTGCAGCACCGACGAGGCGTGAGCCCGGATCCGAAAGAAGCGGAGTACCCGCGTCCGTAATGAGAGCGATCGATTCACCCTCGAGCATTCGGTGCACGAGCCGTGGCGCTTCGCGCGCTTCGTTGTGCTCGTGATATGCAGCACACTTTGTCTCGATCTCGTAGTGATCGAGAAGCCGTCGCGAATGGCGCGTATCCTCAGCAACGACAAGCGCGGCCGAGGATAAAATCTCGACCGCGCGGAAGGACATGTCTCCCATATTTCCTATGGGAGTGCTGACGATGTAGAGAGAGCCTTTCGTCTTTGTCGTCAGGCCGCGTGCTGCTTGAACTTGGTCTCGAGATGCGCCTTGGGCACGGCGCCGATTACCTGGTCAACGAGCTTCCCGTCCTTGAAAAACAGGATCGCAGGAATCGACCGGACCTGGAAGCGCGCCGGGGTGCGGATGTTGGTGTCGACGTCGAGCTTGGCGACTTTGGCCTTGCCCGCGTATTCGACAGCAAGCTGGTCGAGAACGGGAGCAATCATTCGGCACGGGCCGCACCACGTAGCCCAGAAATCGACTACCGCGAGCCCTTCGTGCTTCTCGATCTCGGACTCGAAATCGTTGTCAGTAACTTCGAACGCATTCGACATTTAAATCCCTCTTCGGCGAAAATTCGCCAGGTGTGGAGCTGGATTACTTTTTTGATGGCCTTACGAATTGAAATCTAATGCAAGAATCAACCCCTAAAACCGCACGGATAGCGCATGTTGGAATCGCTCTCGCGGGCCTGAGCGAGGCGATTCCCTTTTATCGCGATATCCTGGGACTCCACGAAGTGCCAATTTCGGATTCAGATGGCGCGCGGATAGCAGCATTCGAGGCGGGAGAGTCTCTGGTCGAGCTCCTCGAATCGTCCGATCCCGCATCGCCCATCGGGAAATATCTGGCCAAGCGCGGTGCCGGGATTCATCACATCTGCTTCGCCGTTCCTG
>DASUXX010000047.1:0-15176 GCA_036377755.1 Gemmatimonadaceae bacterium | reverse complement strand
GACTGGTGCCTGAGCGTGTGCTGTTCGACGCATCGAAAGATCACCTGAAGCTGCGCGAATTTACTCCTGATCAGGTGCTCGAGCGGCAGGTTGCGCGCGCGATGCGTGCATCGGATGAGACGGCTGGTCAGACATCCTCTTCGTCAACGACTGCACAGGAATTTCTTGCAGCGATTGCGTCGTCCGATCCCGTTCCGGGAGGCGGGAGCGTTTCGGCCTATGCCGGTGCGCTGTCGTCTGCACTCGTGCGAATGGTCGCGGGTCTTACGATCGGGCGCAAGAAGTACGCGGCGGTCGAACCAGAGATGACAATCGTTGCCACCAATGCGGAGCAGCTCGCGGAAAACCTGTCGCGACTGGTAGAGCGGGATGCCGACGCATACGCTGCCGTCAGTGCAGCGTACAAGCTGCCAAAGGAATCGGAGTCCGCACAGTCAGCGCGTAAGGATGCTATTACGAAAGCGCTGCTTGGCGCAGCGGAGATTCCGCTCGAGACAGCCCGGTTTTGTGCTCAGGCAGCGGAGCTGGCAGCGTCTGTTGCGGCGAAAGGAAACTCGAACGCGGTCACAGATGCCGGGGTCGCAGCGCTCCTCGCGAGCGCGGGATGTCAGGGAGCAGCGTTCAACGTCAGGATCAATGTTGCCTCCCTCGACGACCGATCGGCGGGTCAGCGCCTGGAGGAGGAAGCACTTCGGCTGGTACGTGCTGCCGACGCCCATGCGCGCGAGGCTTGCGCGCTGGTGGAAAAAGCCCTATCCAATTAGGAGTATCTCCTGGAGCGAACGTGACGCGCGCACTCAAGAGTGGAAGTGCAGCTGCATTCATTGCGCTGGTAGCAGCGTCATCGTTCAACGCTGCTGATGCGCAGAAAGCGGATGCAATCATCGGCAGGTGGAACGGAGAATTCGTCGACAACGGTGTTCGCACGTCGATCACCATCGATTTCTTCGCGCGCGGGACCTATGCGCGCCGCGTCGATGTGATCAGCGAATTCGGGTGGACGCAGAATGGCGACGTGCTTCTCATTGCGCCTGCGATCTCGAAAATCGAGAACGATGTTTCGTATGGCAAGCCGTCGGTGGTGAAAATGAAGCTCGCCGACGATGTTCTGACTATATCGGATTCTGCGCAGACGATCTCGATGAAGCGCGTCACGGTGCCGATCAACGAGTCACAACTGCTCGGCCGCTGGGAAGGTCAGTCCGAGATGAATGAAGGCGTGACACAGGACTTCCTCTCAGACGGCAGACTCATTGTCACGCTGACGCTTGCGCGCGAGGCAGGACGCTTTTCAGTGGATGGCGGAAGCATCACCTTCGAGGAGCAGATACCGACACCACGGAAAAGGAAAACGAAGTTCCGCGTCGAAGATGGAAAGCTCCTGATGTACCTGACGCCGGAAGTCCCGGCGCTGGCACTCGTCCGCGTCGCGGACGGCGCGAAGTTCTAATGCGCTTATGCCGCGGTGAGGACGCGCGGACCGTTCTCTGTAATCGCGACCGTGTGCTCGAAGTGAGCTGAGCGCTTTCCGTCGATAGTTACGACGGTCCATTTATCCGGCATAGTGCGAATGCCCGGCTTGCCGACGTTCACCATCGGCTCGATTGCGATAGTCAGCCCGGGGGCGAGACGAATGCCTCGATTCGGCTTGCCGTAATTCGGCACCTGTGGCTCCTCGTGAAAGCCTGTCCCTATGCCGTGTCCAACGAGATCGCGCACGACGCTGAAGCCCGCGGCTTCGACCACTTCCTGCACCGCAGCACCGATGTCACCGAGGTGATTTCCTGCTCTTGCAACAGCAACGCCCGCATCGAGTGCATCGCGCGTCACTTGGAGAAGCCGGCGCGATTCATCGTCGACAGCGCCGACAGCAACGGTTGTAGCAGAATCAGTGTGATAGCCTTCGTAGAACACACCGACATCGATCGACACGACATCGCCTTCGTAAAGAACGCGTTTCCTTGAGGGAATGCCGTGAACGATCTCGTGGTTGATCGATGAGCAAATGCTTGCGGGGAAGTTGTACAATCCCTTGAACGACGGCTTTGCACCGGGATGAGAACGAATGAACTCCTCGGCGATCTTGTCGAGATCGGCGGTAGTCATTCCCGGTTTCACCGATTGCTCCATGAGCTTCACAGTGTCGGCGAGAATCTTCCCGCCGACAGCCATGATCTCGATCTCACGCTGAGACTTGAGCTGTATCAACCCTCGAGTCCCTTCATTGCGCGCTCGGTGATTTCGTCGAGGTCACCTTTGGCATCGATCTCGACGAGATCCATCTTGTTGTCCTTCACCCAGTTGATCACTGGCTCGGTCTGCTCACGATACACTTTCAATCTGTTGCGGATCGATTCAGGCTCGTCGTCCTTGCGCCTTACGAGCGTTCCACCGCACTTGTTGCACCGCGTTCCCGGCTCCAGGCCTTTATAGGGAGTCTGGCAGTTGTCGCAGACAGTGCGTCCACCGAGACGCTCGACGAGCTCGTCATCCGGAACATCGAACAACAGATACTTGTCGACCTTACGTCCCAGCTCCGCGAGCATGATGGAAAGCCCATCGGCTTGGGGAACCGTGCGCACCACGCCGTCGAGGATCGCTCCTTTCTTTGTCGATGGCGAGGAGAATACTTCCTTCATGATTCCAAGAATCACTGAATCAGGAACGAGATCGCCGCGGTCCATGTAGGCTTTTGCGGCGAGCCCCTGCTCAGTTCCCTCTTTGACAGCGGCGCGCAGCACGTCACCGGTCGCAATCTTCGGAACGCCGAGCCGCTCGGCGATTCTTTCCCCCTGAGTTCCTTTCCCAGCGCCGGGGGGACCAAGTAGTACTACGATCATGATGGCTGTTATGGATGGAAAGATTGTGGCGCTATCGCGTTGTGCGTGAGCCGTGGTCCGTTTGCCGTTCGCCGCTTACGAACAACGGATAACGGACGGCGGCAAACGCACAACGCGATAGCGCCACGATTTTACATACCGACTGGAACTACTAGAACCCGCCCATTGCCTGACGCCCACGGTACCGCACGCGCCCCTTCTTCATGAATCCGTCGTACTTGCGAAGCAGGAGGTGCTGCTGAATCTGCGCCATTGTATCGAGCGCGACACCGACCACGATCAGCAGTGACGTTCCGCCGAATGAGAACGGCACGTTGATCGCGTCAGCGATAAAGATCGGGAGAAGCGCGATGAACGTGAGGAAGATCGCGCCGGGCAGCGTGATGCGCGTCACGACGTAATCGATGTACTCCGCAGTCTTTGATCCGGGCTTCACGCCGGGAATGAATCCACCCTGCTTCTTCAGGTTCTCCGAGAGATCGATCGGGTTGAAGATGATCGACGTATAGAAGTACGTGAAGAAAACGATGAGGAACGCCGAGAGCACGTAGTAGAGCCACGTGCCGGGCTGGAAGGCGTCCGCGATGACCTGGCCGCGGCCAGTGAACTGCGCGAATGCGCCCGGCACGACGATGACTGACTGGGCGAAGATGATCGGCATGACGCCCGACGCGTTGACGCGAAGCGGAATGAAGTTCTTCGCCGCTTCACGCATGCGACCGCGAGCCATCGTGCGCTGCGGGATCTGGATCATGACTCGACGCGCCGCCATCGTCACCGCTACGGTTCCGGCGACTACTGCGACCATGAGGATTCCGAGCACGAGCAGCGAGAAGAGACCGACCGCCTGCGTCTGCACGAAGCGGAAGGTTCCGAAGATGCCCGGCCAGAATCGCTCGATGATCGAGAAGAAGATGATGAGTGACGCACCGTTGCCGAGTCCGCGCTCAGTGATCTGCTCACCCAGCCACATCACGAAGATCGCGCCTGCCGTAAGGAAGAGAACCGTCTGGACGACGAAGCCAAATCCCGGGCGGATCACTGCGTTCTGAAGCGACGATGTGAAGAGCGCAAAGCCGTAACCCTGCACTGCAGCGAGAATCACCGTGAAGTACCGCGTCCACTGCGTGATTTTCTTTCTGCCCTCTTCGTCCTTCTGCATCTTCTCGACAGTCGGCACGACTGCACCGGCGATCTGCATGAAGATCGACGACGAGATGTACGGCATGATGCCGAGCGCGAACACAGTCGCGCGCGACAATCCGCCGCCTACGAAGAGGTCATAGAGTCCGAGGATTCCGCCGTTGCCCTGATTGGCAAAGAAATCCGTAAGGGCGACGACATCCACGCCGGGCACAGTGATGTGCGAGCCGACGCGGTACAAAACCAGGCAGAGGAACGTGAACGTGATCTTCTGCCACAGCTCGGGAGTCCGGTAGATATTCTGGACTGCCGCTGCCGGGTTGTTTTGAGCCATTTACTCCTCTACGCGGCCTCCGGCCGCTTCGATCTTCTCACGTGCGCCAGCGCTCATCCTGATGCCACGAACAGTGACGGCACGCTTGAGATCGCCATTGGCGAGCACCTTTGCGGGACCTTTGCGCGCGCTGATAAGACCCGCTGCAACGAGAGACTCTCTCGTCACTTCGGTGCCTTCCGGCATGCGCCCCTCGAGATCGCTCAGACGAACGACCTGATGCTCAACCCGAAAGATATTGGTGAATCCACGCTTTGGCAGCCTTCTTGTCAGCGGCATCTGTCCGCCCTCGAAGTGAGGCTTGCCGCCGCCCGGTCCGTGATGGCCCGCGCGCGCCTTGATTCCCTTGTGTCCCTTACCTGACGTCTTACCGGTTCCCGATCCGGGTCCGCGGCCAAGACGCTTTCGATCGCGATGTGATCCCGGAGCAGGAACGAGATTGTGCAGGCCGACCTTTGCGGTCGTCTCTGCGATCTCTGCCACCTCTGCGGCCTGTTTTTTTCTCGCTGCCACTTTCCTATTCCTCAACGGGTGTGACTTCTACAAGATGACGCACGCGCTTGATCTGACCCCTGAGCGCTGGCGAATCCTGAAGAACGACTTCCGCCTGATGCTTGCGAAGTCCAAGTGCCTGGAGCGTCTGGCGCATGCGCCATGAATGCCCGATCCCTGATCTAACCTGCTAGATGCGAACACGGCCGGTGGTCAGCTCCGACTTCGGAGTCGACCTCGGACCCTTTGTGTTCCACCATACGTGTGTTCTAGCCAAGTTGCGCCTCCCTTACCTTCGCTCTCGAGCGATATCCGAGCGAGCCGGGCTCGACACCGCGCTCGCGCGCGATCTCTTCAACTGTGGTGAGCTGCTTAAGACCATCGAGTGCAGCGAGCACCATGTTGTGAGGATTGGTCGAGCCGAGTGACTTCGTGAGAATGTCGGCGATGCCGGCGCATTCCATGATAGCGCGCACTGCACCACCGGCGATGACACCGGCGCCTGGAGCAGCCGGCTTCATGAGAACGCGCCCTGCACCATGCTCACCGACTACTTCGTGCGGAATGGTTCCACCAGTCATCGGTACTTTCTGCATGTTGCGGCGAGCTCCATCGACAGCCTTGCGAACTGCTTCTGAAACTTCGTTCGCCTTTCCGGTTGCGAAGCCGACCTTGCCCTGGCCATCGCCAACTGCGACGAGTGCGTTGAACGAGAAGCGGCGTCCGCCCTTCACGACCTTCGCAACGCGATTGATTGCAATCACGTTCTCGACGAGCTCGCTGCCGCCCTCAGCGCGGTTTTCACCGCGTCCGCCGTCGCGGCCGCCTTTGCCTTCGCGGGAACGGCCCTGGCCGCCTTCGCGTCCGCCACCCTGACCACCGCGTCCTCCGCCCTGGCCACCGCGTCCGCCCTGACCGCCGCGTCCTGCGCCACGCGGACCGCGTCCGCCGCCACCGGAGCGGGCACTTCGACCCGGGCGCTCGGTGCGCTCAGTGCCGCCTTCCATGTTCTCGTTGTCAGCCATTTAGAACTCCAGCCCGCCTTCGCGGGCTCCGTCGGCCACCGCCTTCACGCGGCCATGATATTTGTAACCGCCGCGGTCGAACACGACGCGCGTGATTCCGGCTTCCTTCGCCTTCTGCGCGATGCGCTTGCCCACCTCGGTGGATTTCTCTGTCTTCTTTCCTTCTGCACCTGCATCGGTGACCGTCATCAGCGTGCGCTGCGACACATCATCCACGAGCTGCGCGTAGATGTGCTTGAGCGAGCGATAGATCACGAGACGCGGACGCTCGCTGGTTCCGTTGACCTTCTTGCGGACACGGAAGTGGCGGCGCGTGCGCAGACCTTCGCGAGAGCGCGTCGTTGCTGTCTTTCCCATTACTTGCCTCCCGCCTTACCCGCCTTACGACGGATCTGCTCACCTGCGTACTTGATTCCCTTGCCCTTGTACGGCTCGGGCGGACGAAGGCTGCGCAGCTCTGCTGCAACCTGTCCAACGACTTCCTTGTTCGCTCCCTCGATCACGATCTGAGTCGGAGCGGGCGCTGTCAGCTTGATTCCCTGCGGCGCGCGATACTCGACCGGATGCGAGAATCCAAGGGCGAGCTGCAGTCCATAGGGACGGGTCTCTGCCTTGTATCCAACGCCGACGATATCGAGCTGCTTCGAGAAACCCTTCGTCACACCCTCGACCATGTTGGCGATGAGAGTGCGCGACAGTCCATGAAGCGCCTTGTGATTTGCTTCGTCGCTGGGACGCGCAACCGTGACGGTGCCGTTCTCCTGCGAGATTTTCATATCGGCCGGAAGGTCGCGCGTGAGCTCGCCTTTCGGACCTTTGACGGTGATCCTGTTGCCGTTGAGCGTGATGGTCACACCCGAGGGAACAGTCACCGGAAGTTTTCCAATACGTGACATTAGTTGATTCCTCTTACCACACGAGGGCGAGAATCTCGCCGCCCGTGCGCGCCTGCCGCGCCTGGCGGTCCGACATGATTCCCTGCGACGTGCTCAGGATTGCCATCCCGAGACCGTTCCGGACGCGCGGGATCTCCTGCACGCCGACGTACTTGCGAAGGCCGGGCGTTGAAACGCGGCGCATCTCGCGGATCACGGGCTGACCACCCTGCGCGTACTTCAGTACGACGCGAAGCGTCTTGCGACCGTTTTCTTCCTCGAGAGTTCTGAAATCCTGAATGAAGTTGTTGTCCTTCAGGATTCTTGCGATCTCGACTTTCATCTTCGAGCCCGGCATGTCGACACGGCGATGCTTCGCTCCGCATGCATTGCGGATGCGAGTCAGCATGTCGGCAATTGGATCTGTCATGCTCATCTAATTCTTGTCCTCGTCCTATCGTATCAGAGCTGGTATGCGGTTCTGGGTATTTCAGGTTCTGTGTCTTTGGTCGTGTGTCCTGTGTTACGGGTGACACACGACCCATCACACATGACACAATACCTCATGACATCGAAAACCCTTAACCCATGACCCTCAGCCCTGACGCATAGAAGGTTGATTGTTACCAGCTTGCCTTGCGAACGCCGGGAATCAGTCCCGACAACGCAAGCTCACGGAAGCAGATTCGGCAGACGCCGAACTTTCTCAGGAATGCACGCGACCTGCCGCATCTCTGACAGCGGTTGTGCTGTCTGACGTCGAACTTCGGCTTCCGCTTGCTCTTCTCGATCATGGCCTTACGCGCCATCTACTGTTCTCTCTTCTAAAGAAAAGTTGTTACTGCTGCTCTGACGACTGCACGATGATCGGCTTGTCATCGCCGCGGAACGGCATGCCGAGCTCGCGCAGGAGCGCAAGCGCCATGTCATCCCGGTTCGTCGTCGTTACAAACGTGATGTCCATCCCGTGGATCTGCTCGACCATGTCGTAGTTGATCTCCGGGAAGATCATCTGCTCCTTGATGCCGAGGCTGTAATTGCCGCGTCCATCGAACGAGCGTGTGTTGATTCCGCGGAAATCGCGGATTCTCGGAATCGCGACAGTGATGAAGCGATCCAGGAATTCCCACATGCGAGCGCCGCGCAGCGTCACCGCTGCACCGATCTCCTGTCCTTCACGAAGACCGAAATTCGCGATCGACTTCTTCGCCTTGCGGCGAACAGGACGCTGTCCCGTAATGATCGCGAGCTCCTCGACGACGGTATCGAGAACCTTGGGGTTCTTGATCGCTTCGCCGACACCGCAGTTCACGACGATCTTCTCGAGGGTCGGGATCTCGTGCACGTTGTCGAGACCGAACTGATCCTTGATGCGCGTGCGAACTGTCTTCTCGTAATAGCCCTTGAGGCGCGGGGCAGGAACGGGGAGATCAGCACCAGCGTGCGGGCCCTGCTTGAACTCCGCACCCTTCTTGTCTCCACCCTTTCCACCTTTGCCGCCCTTCTGCTGCGGCTGTCCGCCACCCTTGCCGGCTTTCTTTTCAGTCGTTGCCATTTATATGTCCTCGCTCAGCGCGTGCGCGGGATTGGCTCACCCGAGCGAACGCCGACGCGCTCCTTCGTTCCATCCTCGTCCACGCGCACCTTTGTGCGGGTGGGCTCACCGCTCTTCGAATCGATCAGCATCACGTTCGACGCATGCACAGGCGCAGGCTGCTCGATGATGCCGCTCTGCTCGTCCTGGTTGCGCGCCCTGCGATGCTTCTTCACGATGTTGATACCCTCGATGAGCACGCGGCCCGTCTTGGGGAATACGCGAAGAACCTTTCCTTCCTTTCCTTTATCGTCACCGCGCATCACGCGAACAGTGTCACCCTTGGTGACGTTGAGGCGCACGCGCTCAGCGTTGATACCATGACGGGTGGTGTTCCGCTTCTTCGCGGTCTTTCTGTATTTCAGTACTCGCATGCTATATGACCTCTGGCGCGAGTGACACGATCTTCATGTACTTCTTCTCGCGGAGCTCGCGCGCCACGGGGCCGAAGATACGAGTCGCACGCGGCTCGCCTGCTTCATTGATGATGACGATGGCGTTCTCGTCGAAGCGGATGTACGAGCCATCCTTGCGACGAGTCTCCTTCGCGGTGCGCACGACTACTCCGCGCGCAACCTCTGACTTCTTCACGGTGCCATTCGGCAGCGCGTTCTTGACGGCCACGATCACGACGTCACCCAAGCCCGCGTAACGCCGGCGCGTTCCGCCGAGCACGCGGATCACGAGCGCTGTCTTTGCGCCCGAGTTGTCCGCGACCTTGACCACCGATTCCTGTTGAATCATCGGAAAATTTCCTGGTTGCTATAGGTCAGTGACTTATCGGGCGCGCTCGACGATCTCGACTACGCGCCACCGCTTGTCCTTGGACATCGGGCGCGTCTCCATGATCCTCACGGTATCGCCTGTCTTCGCCTCGTTCATCTCATCATGCGCTTTGAACCTCTTGGTACGGCGAACCATCTTGCCGTACACCGGGTGCTGCACACGACGCTCGATCGATACGACGACCGTTTTCTCCATCTTGTCGCTCACGACGAGACCGACACGCGTCTTCCTCGATGCGCGCGACACGTTGTTCTCTGTTACCTCTGGTGTCATCTCTGTTATCTCGTCTTATTCGACTTGGTCTTGCGCACGCGACGCGTCTTTGCGCCACCCGCCTGCTTCTTCGGGGCTGCCTCGTCCGACTTTGCGAACTCGATCCCGATGACTTTCTCCTTCAGAACAGTCTTGAGCCGTGCAACATCTTTTCTGATAATGCGAAGCCTGAGCGGATCCTCGAGAGTCTCGGTGCCCGCGCGGAACTTGAGGCGGAATCTCTCCTCCTCGAGCTCGGCGATGCGCGAGTTGATCTCGCCTTCGTTCAGTTCGCGAATGTCCTTGCTACTCAGCATCAGTGTGCGCCTCCTCACGGGCGACGAATCTCGACTTCACGCCGAGCTTTGCGCCGGCAAGTGCCATTGCTTTCTTTGCGATATCGGGAGTGACACCTTCGAGCTCGAACATCACTCGGCCCGGCTTCACAACCGCAACCCATCCTTCAGGTGAGCCCTTTCCCTTACCCATGCGGGTTTCGGCAGGCTTCTTGGTGATCGGCTTGTCGGGGAAGATTCTGATCCAGACTTTTCCGCCGCGCTTGATGTGTCGCGTAAGAGCGACACGCGCTGCTTCGATCTGGCGGTTCGAGACCCAGCCGGGCTCGAGTGCCTGGAGACCGTACGCGCCGAACGCGACGGTCGAGCCGCGCTGCGACAATCCCTTCGTGCGGCCCTTGAACATCTTCCGGAACTTTACTCTCTTCGGACTCAGCATCTTTTAGACTCCCGTCGAGTACGTCTTGCCGCGACGATCTTCGACGATCTCGCCCTTGAACAGCCAGACCTTCACGCCGATGGTGCCGAACGTGGTCTTCGCGGTGCTCGTCGCGTAATCGATGTCTGCGCGCAGCGTGTGAAGAGGAACACGACCCTCGTGATAACCCTCGACGCGCGCGATCTCGGCGCCGCCAAGACGGCCGCCGCACTTGATCTTGATTCCGCCAGCGCCCATGCGCATAGCGCTCTGCACCGCGCGCTTCATTGCGCGACGGAACGAGATACGCTGAGCGAGCTGGTTCGCGATGTTGTCAGCGATGAGCTGAGCATCGAGCTCGGGACGCTTGATCTCCTCGACGTTGATTCCGACTTCCTTGCCGGAGATCTGCGCGAGCTCGTCACGGAGCTGATCGACTTCGGTTCCCTTCTTTCCGATGACGACGCCCGGGCGACCGGTGTGAATCGTCACGACGACCTTGCCAGGCTTCCGCTCGATGCGGATGTCTGCAATGGCCGCGTGTCCGAGACGCTGCTTGAGATAATTGCGAAGCAGCTCGTCCTCACGGAGGAGAGCCGGGAAATCCCGGTTGGCATACCATGTCGATCTCCACGTCTTGGAAACACCAAGACGGAAGCCGATCGGATGTGTCTTCTGTCCCATTACTTCCCTTCCCTCGCGCCCACCACGATCTCGACGTGGCTCGTGCGCTTCTGAATTGGAGTTGCACGTCCCTGCGCTGCAGGCATGAACCGCTTGATCTTCGGACCTTCGTTCACGATCGCCTTCTTCACGATCAGCTCGTCGACGTCGATCGATTCGTTGTTCTGACGCGCTGCATGCTCTGCATTCGCGACAGCTGAGCTCAATGTCTTCGCGATCTGAACAGCAGCGTGCTTCTTCGAGAACTTGAGGAGGCCAAGCGCCTCATTCACGTTCTTGCCGCGGATCTGGTCGATCACGAGACGCATCTTGTAGGGCGACTGGCGCGTGCCGCGCTGGATCGCCGATGCATCAGCAACCGGCGTGGTGTTCGCGCTTGCCCGTCGCGGTGCGGTTTTACGAGCACCCGCCTTGCGGCCAGTGACGGTCGTCGTGTTCTTCGACTCTTCAGCCGTCTCGGTTGGCTCAGCGGCTTTGGCCGCTCTTTTTCTGATCGCCATTATTTCTTACCTGCCGGCGCAGCAGCGGGAACGCCGCTCGCCTTCTTGTCGACAGCCTTTGCTCCGGTGTGGCCGCGGAAGAGACGCGTCGGAGCAAACTCGCCGAGCTTGTGTCCGACCATGTTCTCCGTGACGTACACCGGAATGAACTTGTTGCCGTTGTGAACGGCGAATGTATGTCCGACGAAATCAGGAACGATTGTGCTCGAGCGCGCCCAGGTCTTGATGACCTTCTTTGCGTTCGACGCATTCATCGCATCTACTTTTTTCATCAGGGCGTCCTGAATGAACGGACCCTTCTTTACGCTTCTAGCCATTTACGATTCCCGTTAGTTACTGCGTGGCCTTGCCGCGTCTTCTGCCGCGGACGATGAGACGCTGCGAAGGCTTCTTCTTGTTGCGCGTCTTCACGCCTTCCTTCTTGCCCCACGGGCTCACGACGTTGCGTCCGCCGCGGGTACGACCACCATGCGGGTGATCGACCGGGTTCATGACTTCACCACGAACCTTTGGACGCTTGCCGAGCCAGCGGCTCTTTCCTGCCTTTCCATGTGACATGAGCTCGTGCTCTGCATTGCCGACGACACCGATTGTCGCGAGGCAGTTGCCGTGCACCATTCTCATCTCGGTAGAGCGCATGCGAAGTGTGACGTACTCGCCTTCCTTTGCGACGATGTTCACCGACGCACCGGCTGACCGAGCGATCTGTCCGCCCTTGCCCGGCTTGAGCTCGACGTTGTGCACGTCGGTACCAAGAGGGATCTCACGAAGCGGAAGCGCATTGCCAAGACGTGTGTCGACACCGCGCCCGCTCACGATCTTGTCTCCAACCGAAAGTCCCTTCGGGTGGAGGATGTAGCGCTTTTCACCATCCTCGTACTGCACGAGAGCGATGCGCGCCGAGCGGTTCGGATCGTATTCGATGTGCTGCACGGTTGCACTCATGCCGTGCTTGTTGCGCTTGAAATCGATGATGCGGTACTGACGCTTGTGACCACCGCCAATGCGGCGCATGGCAATGTGACCGTGATTGTCGCGGCCGCCTGATTTCTTCAGTGGCTCTACGAGCGACTTCTCAGGCGTCGTGCGCGTGATCTCTGAAAAATCCGAGACCGAGCGGAAACGCGAGCTCTTGGTCACCGGCTTGAACTGACGAACACCCATGACCGTTAGCCCTCGAAGATGTCGATGGTGTCACCATCGCGAAGCTTCACGATGGCCTTTTTCCAATGCGGGCGACGACCAACCTGCTGTCCAACACGGCGCTGTTTTCCGCGCTGGTTGGAAGTCCATACGCCGGTGACCTTCACGCCGAAGAGCTTCTCGACTGCGTTGCGGATCGACGTCTTGGTCGCATCGCTCGCGACGCGGAACGTGTATTCGCCGCGCTCCTGGTACGCCGCCGAGCTCTGCTCGGTGACGATCGGGCGGACGACTGTTCTATGAAGTGAGCTCATTGATTACTTCCCTTTCTTCTTTGCAGCCGGCTTTTTTGCCGCTGCCTTTTTCGCGGCAGGCTTCTTTGCAGCAGCCTTCTTCGCGGTTGTCTTCTTTGCAGCCGACTTGCGAGCAGTCTTCTTTGCAGAAGGCGCTGCTGCTTCAGCCGCTTCATTATCCTCGGCGGCGTCGGCGCGCTCGGCGCTTCCGCCAAACGCAGAACCTTCTACGAGGACGACATCTGACCACAGGATGTGGTAGGTCGATGCATCCGAATAAGGCATCACGTGCGTCGACTCGAGATTGCGGCCCGAGAGATACACATTCGACTTCACGCCATCGGTGAGAATGAGAACCTTCTTTCTATTCACGCCAAGCGTCGAGAGAAGCGCGACCAGCTCCGATGTCTTCGGAGCATCGAATGCGAACGAATCGATGACGAACAGCGCGTTCTCACGAGCGCGCGCATTGAGCGCGCTCTTCTTTGCGAGTGCGCGAACCTTGCGCGGAACGTACTGCGCATAGCTGCGCGGAGTCGGTCCGAACACGGTGCCGCCGCCGACCCAGTGCGGTGCGCGGGTCGAGCCCTGACGTGCGCGGCCCGTTCCCTTCTGCTTCCACGGCTTCTGGTTTCCGCCGACTACAAAGCCGCGGGTCTTGGTTGCCGCATTTCCCTGCCGCTGATTCGCCAGATATGCCTTAACGGCCTGGTGCATCACCGGCATGTTGATCACGCCATCGAAAACGTCCGAAGGAAGCTCGACGTTACCGCCTTTCTTTCCCTTCGAATCGTACGAGGCTGCGTTGATGGTAGTTGTATCAGCCATTGATTAAGCCTGCTTCTTCACGAGGACGATGCCGTTGGTTGGACCAGCGACAGATCCACGGATGTAGATCAGGTTGCGCTCTGCATCGATTCTCTCGATGCGGAGATGAGTCTGCGTGTGACGATGATCGCCGTAATGACCAGGCATCTTCTTGCCCTTGATTACGCGCGACGGATCGGTGCCCGGCCCGATAGATCCGGGACGACGGTGCTTGGTGTTACCGTGAGTGTTGGGACCGCCGCCAAAGCCGTGACGCTTCACGACGCCCTGGAATCCTCGACCTTTCGAGGTGCCGGTGACCTTTACCTGGTCACCCGGTGCGAAGATGTCGACGGTGACCTTGTCGCCGAGGTTGTAGCTCGGGACTTCGGCCGACCTGGGGCCGTCATCGAGGCGGAAGCTGCGGAGGACCTTGGGCGGGTTGGAAAGTCCCGCCTTTGCAGCGTGTCCAACCGCCGCCTTGGTCGCGCGACGACCGCGAGGAGTGCGCTCACCCTTTTTGTTCTCGCGAGCAATGCGCTGCTCGCCATAACCGAGCTGCACCGATGCGAAGCCGGCGGCTTCAGCGGTGAGAACTCCGGTTACTGCGTTAGGGGTTGCTTCAACGACTGTGCAGGGAATCTGCTGTCCCTGTTCGTTGAAGATCTGGGTCATGCCCAGCTTTTTTCCAATGATTCCGATCATGTTTTCTACTCGACCTTGATCTCGACGTCGACACCAGCGGGGAGATCCAGCTTGGTGAGTGCGTCGACGGTTGCGGCGCGGGAGTCGAGGATGTCGATCAGGCGCTTGTGCGTCTTGAGCTCGAACTGCTCGCGCGACTTCTTGTCGACGTGCGGTGAGCGGAGGACGGTCCAGCGCTTGGTCTTAGTCGGGAGCGGGATAGGACCCGATACCTGTGCACCCGTCTTCTCCGCCGTGCGGACGATGTCCGCCGACGCCTGGTCGATCACTGCGTGATCGAAGGCTTTGAGACGAATGCGAATTCTACCGGCCATGTTGGTTTAACCTCAGGGAATTCTTCACAGCGATTGTTGATTATTCTCGAGTCACATCAACAAAAAGGCGGGTGGACCAGGTTGCCCCAGTAGAGGGGCCGGTATCCATCCGCTTCCGCCGGGTGCAGCCGCTACTGTAAGCCGGTGGGGACCCAAGGCGCGCCGGTAAAAAGCGAGTCCGGCGTTGAGTTGTGAACAGCCTCTAATTATCGCCGGTTCAATAGCTTATGTCAATGACAGGGCTGCCTGCTGTCGGGACGGCGTGACAGTCCACAAGTTATGGCGCCGCACCATCGCCGTTCAGGGTTAGATCACTCCAGCTAAGAGGGTGAGATGCGCAGCTCCCGAAGCCGATTTCTTGGCCTGTTATTGGTGGCGACGGTCGGCGCTCCCGCCTGCCGGGCGGTCCGGGCACAAGTGCACCTTCCAGTTGGGTGTGCTCTCGAGAAAGAACGGGATGCGAGCACGTGCGCAAAACCGCATGCAATCTGGATCGGCATCGATGGTGGGTATTTCAACCGGAAGGTCGACACCGACCAAGCCGTCGACCTGATTCTTGCACCCGAGCAGCAAATAAGGATCGGAGGGAACATCGCGAGACGGGTCCGGCTCGAGGTCCCCATCAGTCTCCTCTGGACCCGATTGGAAGGGTTCGATCCCGTAAGTACCACAGTT
>DASUXX010000046.1:0-5887 GCA_036377755.1 Gemmatimonadaceae bacterium | reverse complement strand
AGTTCCTGTTGCCCAGCGTACCGCCGGGCGCGCGTGCGAGCGTGAACCATTCGCTCTCGACGCCATAAGCCTGCGTCAGCGATGTCGCCGCTGCGATAACCGTCGCAGTTGCCGCTGCGACGAGCAGAGGTCGCTGCAGCCCGCCCTGCGCCGTGTTGCGCGCTGTCCAGAAAACAACGGCGCTTGAAAGACTGACGGCAATCGCGCGCTGTGCGAGCCAGTGATTCGTTGCAAAGATTCCGGAGACCATGCTCCAGAGAAGAAATACAATCAGCAGCGCATCGACTATATCGGGCCGCTCGTGAGTTCCACGCGCGATGAGAATCATGGCTGAAGAAAACGCCGCGATATTCATCACGAGCTCTTTCGGAACGAAGTATCGGTCGAGCTCGAATACCTTGAACGACAGCGCTGCGAGCATGACTGCAATCACGCCGGCGCAAAGAACGATCGCAGCGGCGCGATCGAGCCGAGTTGAAGAAGGAGGAGCTTCGCCGTTCACTGCGGAAGAATATACAAGGGCGGGGTCATCCCCCGCCCTTGTATACGACTACGCCTGAATCGGCTCAGATCTTTCTGAGCTTGATGCGTCCGTTGCCGGTGTTGAACGTGATGCGCCGTGAGCCTGAGCCGATGGTACCGCGAACGCGGTTGGCTGACCATCCACGTCCCATGTCGATCGGGAAGTCAGTCTCGAAATCGCGGAACGCCCCGTTGGCTTCGATGCGGGCCGACAGGTTCGCCGGGAATGCAACAGTTATGGTTCCGTTGCCGGTGTTGAAGTCCATGTCTTCGTTTCCGCTTCCAGCGAGCGCGCGCATCGTGACGTCGATACTGCCGTTGCCTGTATTGGCGGACACTGGGCCCTTTGTAGTCGTGACATAGATATCGCCGTTGCCGCTGCTTGCATCGACATCGCCTTCAGCGCCATCGACGCGGATCTCACCATTCCCGGAGCTCGCTGACACTCGGCCATTTGCACCGGTCACGTTGATCTCGCCATTGCCCGATGATGCCTCGACTTCAGCGCCTGCGTTGCGCACGTCGACATCGCCGTTGCCGGTTGCAGCGACCAACTTCACCCCGCGAGGAAGTGTCACGACAAGGTCGGTGCGTGAGATGCGCCTCTCATCGTCGTTGCGCGACGAATGCGAGCTGTAGCCGCGCTCATCGCAGCGTGTGGTATAGCGGGTCATTGCGCAGATCGTGACGTTTTGCCCGTCGCGCTTCACCTCGAACTGCGTCTCGTCATCGCGCCGTCGCGCATTGATGGTGACGGTCGACCCTGAGCCTTCGCTCACGCGAATGTCGCCCTTGTAGTTGCGGATGCGCAGCCATGCGCCCTGCGGCACAGAACCGCTGAATACCTGCTCCTGAGCGCCCAGCACGGGCGCGGCCGCTACGATAAGAACTGCGACAGCTCGACGAATCATTGGGATCCCCATTTTATCTGTGTTAGCTCAGGGTTGGATACCCAGGGGATTCAGAAGGTTTGAACGGCTCAGGGGTTTTGGGTTAGGGGTTTTAAAGGTTTTGTGTCAGGGGTCATGATGTAATTGGTCCTGGGTTACCAACGACCCGTGACATCATGACCCTGAACACAAAACCGTAAGAACCCATAACCCATAACCCCCTACCTGCCGAGCCAGTACGTCGCCTTGATCAGGAATACATTCGTCGGAATTGTCTTGAAGATCTCCCCGATATCCCGGCCAGCCCGGAAATCCCCGGTCGGCTGGAATCCGCTGCGCTCCTGCTGCCACACGAAGAATAGCGCCGACCCAGGGCGGTATTCCCACCGGAGAACCGCGTTGCCGCGAAGGTTTCGGACGTTGAAATTCGGATCACCGAAGGTGAACGCGGACGCTGCGCCCGCGCCATCGGGATCGACCGTGTACACGCCCTCGCTCTTCGCGATCGTTCCCCTATCGCGTCCATATACGGCGAAATCGTATGTGCGCGGCTTCTCGAATTCCTTGAAGTCGTCATAGCGGCCGCTCGCAACGAACGGCTGCGCATACATCTGGAGACTCAGGGTCGGAGTGAATGTCCACTCGACACGAGTATCCATTGCGAGCGTCGTCTGGTGAATGTTCCCGAACACGTAGCGGCGTCCGTAAGTCTCTGTTGCGAGCGCATCGCTCACGCTGCGCACGAACTGGCCAGTTGCCATTCCGCCGCTCCAGTTCGGATTGAAGCGAATTCGCAGCGACGTCGTGGGCCGCCAGTCGAGATTGAGATAAGCGCTCGGCGCCGTCCCACCCGACTCGTCGGTGCCATACGTGAATCCGGTGCCGAGAATTACCTGCCGACGGCTGTCGGTTGTGACATTGAGTCCGACGTAGCTACCCGACGGGACCTGCGCTTCAGGTCCGCCGCGCGTGAAGCGGTCATCGTAGTAATTCGGGTTCACGCCCCAGCTTAGTCCAACGTACCAGAAGTTGTTGAGCGTTCCTTCCGCGCCCCCGTTCACCGAGCGATAGATCGACGTGCCGCCGAAGTTCCACGTCTGGTTGGCATACCAGTAAACGAGATAATCGCGGAACGTCTTTCCTGCCTTGTCCTGCTGGAATCCATTGAGGAATGAAAGCGCGCGATAGTCTCCGCGTCCCTGGAAGCCCATGTCGTTCAGCTCGAGACCGGGGCTTACTTCCTTATAAGCAAGCGAGCCGTGCAGCTTGCCGTTCTTCTGCAGCGCGATTTCGCCGATATGGCCATCGAGTGATGTGCGATCAGCATCGAACTCGAGGTAGTCGGCATCAGGCCGCTGATAGTAGTGCGAGCTGTTGAGCTGTGTCGCCGCGATTGCTTCCTTGCTGCCTGTCACATGACTGCCTGCGAGGAATCCGCTCGTCACCCAGCCGCGATTCGCAAAGCGATGCTCGAAGTCCAGTCCACCGAATGTCGCTGACTTGCGCAGGACTCCATTGAACACTTCATCGTCGACGTTTCGCAGTGTCGACGTCAGCATTCCGCCGATGACGCTTCCACCGTTGCGGAAATCGCGTCGCGCTCTGCCTCCGAAATAATTCGTGAACGGCTCGACCGGCGATGAGCTTCTGCTTCCGTCCGCGAGCTGGATCTTCGCTGATTCTTCGGGAGTCACTCCATCGATGATGCCGAGGCTCCACGGTCCGACTTTGCCCGTGACCTTTGCTGCTGCAGCGATCGTCGTCTCACGCGGGACATCGGCATACGCGACATTCGATGCGCCCGGGAAGAGCTGCGGCGAACGGCCAATGCGCCGCGAATAGAAGAACCGCGCTGAGCCGTAATCGTTGAACGTGCTTACCTGTCCGAAATTGAAGAGATCAGCGCCCTCGAGGAAGAAAGGTCTCTTCTCCGGGAAGAACGTCTCGAATGCAGAGAGGTTCACAACGGAAGGATCGACCTCGACCTGGCCGAAGTCAGGGTTCACCGTCGCTGAAAGTGTGAGACCTCCCGGAAGCCCATAGCGAAGGTCACCGCCGATATTCGGCTTGAAATCCGTCTTGCTGTAGAATGGGTCCGACCCGTCGCCAGGGGCGCGTGTAGCGCTCGCGCTCACATATGGAAGAACTTCGAGACGAGTCGGCGTCGGGATGTCGACTATTCCGCGCAGGTCTCCGAATCTCGATACGAATCCCGCTCCCTGCCGGCGATCCCATGGAGACCATGAATCACGTCCCTGTCGCCGCGCAATGTCGCGCATGATCTGGAATCCCCACACGCGCTCTACGCCCTTGTCTGCACCGCCAAAGCGCAGCTGCGAGAACGGAATTCTGAACTCTGCAGTCCATCCATCGGGGTCCATTGAAGTTCCAACATCCCATACTGCATCCCAGTTCGCGTCTTCAGCTCCATCGTTCGATGTGTAGACGTCCTTCTTCACTCCTTTTGGATTGACGGTGAAGCGGAATGCCGTGCGACGATCGCGATATGAATCGATGATGAGATGCACCCAGTCTGAGTAAATCCCGGATGCATCGCGGCGCGCGAGCTGTGCTGCAATCGAATCGGGATGGGAGTCACGCATCTTGATGCCGACATAAAGCGCCTGATCGTCGTACAGAACACGGAACTCAGTCGGGTCGACCGGCGCCGCGCCTGGCTGCGGATAACTCTGGGTGAAGCCGGACGACGGAGTTGCCGCAGCCCACGCTGCGTCATCGAGCTTGCCGTCGATTGTGATGGGACCAGTCTTTCGCGCGGCTGTCGCCAGCCGGCGCGCTGTCGTATCTGCAGCGGGCCGGGGGTTCTGGGCAAACAGGATAGAAGGAACAACAACAAGAGATAGTAGAGCTGCTCTTCGCATTTTCAGGGGGAAGTTGGACAACGTTGACGCTAATGCTGATTTATCAGCGAGGCATCAAGTGGGGAAAAAACCGTTCAAAACTCTTACAGAGTGTCTACGGGACTCTGACGTGGAGGGATTCAGGTGACCGGGATCGAGATCATACTCACCACAGAGATCACGGCAACGGCGGGGCGCTCACGCGCGCTCGTAGCCCTGTAACTGCAACGACGCGGCGCTCACGCGCGCTCGTAGCCCGTAGCAGCTTCAGCGCTTAGCCCTTAGCGTGCTAAAACGGAACTGCGCCGTTAGCTAGTAGCAGCGAATAGGTAAAAGCGCAGTTCTGAGTTAGCACGCAAAGGGCTAAGCGCTAAAGCTGCTACGGGCTACGAGCGCGCGTGAGCGCCCCGCCGTTGCAGTTACGGGGCTACGAGCGCGCGTGAGCGCCGCGTCGTTGCAGTTACAGGGCTACGAGCGCGTGTGAGCGCCCCGCCGCTACTGATCTCTGTGATGAGTCTCTAGCGTGGGTTTTCTCCGCGTCTACCGGCAGGATGGAATGGTGAGCGTAAAAGTCGATCCTTCCCCAACAACACTCTCAACAGTCACATCTCCTCCCATCGCCCTCGCAAGCTCACGACTGATTGCGAGCCCAAGCCCAACACCGGTATTCGGATTGTTGAGAGCGCGGCCGAGCTGCGTGAACGGGCTGAACACCGCCTCGAGCCGCTCGGCAGGAATTCCAACTCCTGTATCCTCGACGCGAATGGCAATCGATTGATCGACGCGTGCGCAGCTCACCACGACTGAACCGCCTGCTGCTGTCGCCTTCAGGGCATTAGACAGGAGATTGACGAGAATCTGAGTTAGACGCTCAGCGTCGCCCTGCGCAAGAAGCTTGTCGTCGCATTTCTCGATTTCATATGCAACACCCTTTGCGGTGAACAACGGACTCACGAGTGATTCGAGCGAAGATATGAGCTCGTTCACGTTCACTTCGCGAATGTCGAGACGCACTGCACCCGCCTCGAGCTTCGAGAAATCCAGGATGTCGTTGATCAGCGCGAGCAGGTGACGCTCATTCTTGCGAATGCGGTCGAGTGCCGATGCCTGCTCCCGTGTCACACTGCCGTGAACGCCAAGCTCGATCAACTCTGCATGACCGCCGATTGCATTGAGCGGAGTGCGGAGCTCGTGACTCATCTTTGCGAGAAAATCTGACTTTGCCTTGTTCGCCTCTTCCGCCCTCTGCCTCGCCTGCTCCGCCTCAGCGCGCGCTTTGCGCTCGGCCTGGAGCAGCGCGATGCGCTCACTTACATCCGCAACCGTGCCGATAAAGCGAACAGGCTTTCGCGCTCCGTCGACACTGTCGAATATCACCCTGCCTGTTGCATGCACCCATCGAAGAACCCCGTCGTCGCCGAGTGTGCGGAACTCGATGTCGTATGAGCCGCCTGTCGCGGGATCCATCGCTTCTGCCACAGCAGCATCCACGCGAGTGCGGTCTGACGGATGAATGATGCGATGAAACGTTTCATCGTCTGCAGTGGAATCAGGTGGCAGTCCGTATGCGCGCCTGCATCGGTCATCCCACAGCAGCACGTCGTGCATGACGTC
>DASUXX010000045.1:0-3085 GCA_036377755.1 Gemmatimonadaceae bacterium | reverse complement strand
TCAGATAAAACGGAAAACAATCAATGTCCAAGAAGACCAAATGGGGTGTTGGCGGCGGAATAGTCCTTGTGATCGTTCTCGTCGGTGTGCTCAGCGCTGCCAAGGGCCGCAACAAGGCGACTGAAGTTCGCATCGAGAACGTCGAGCGCCGTGACCTGGTTGCTTCGGTAACTGCGAGCGGACAGATCCAGCCGCACACCAAGGTCGACGTTGCGTCCGACATCACCGGCCGCATCACGCGCCTTGCAGTGAAGGAAGGCGACATGGTGACCAAAGGTCAGTTCCTGCTCGAGATCGATCCGTCGCAGTATCGCGCGGCCGCCGAGCGTGCTGCGGCTGCGGTGGCATCATCGCGTTCGCAGGCTGCATCGGCGCGCCCGAGCCTCGCGCAGGCACAGCGCAACTACAATCGTCTTCTCGAGCTCAAGAAGCAGAACCCGACGCTCGTATCGGACGAGCAGGTCGAGCAGCTCAAGACGCAGGTTGAAGTTGCTCAGGCGAATCTCGACGCAGCGCAGAATGGAATCGCGCAGTCGCAGGCATCACTGCGTGATGCACAGAGCCTTCTCGCGAAGACAACGATCTACGCACCGATGAGCGGCCGTGTAACCCGCCTCAATGTCGAAGAGGGCGAGACGGCGATCATGGGAACTCTCAACAAGGATGCAGCGACTCTGCTCACCATCAGTGACATGAGCGTTCTCGAGACAAAGGTGAAGGTCGACGAGACGGACGTATCCCGCATCTCGATCGGAGATTCGACGGTTGTGCAGATCGACGCATTCGCGGATACGACGTTTGTCGGACGCGTTGCGGAAATCTCGAACAGCTCGATCAAGGCTCAGGCTGCAACCGGAAATCCTGCTGACCAGGCCATCGACTACGAAGTGACGATTCAGCTTCTCAATGCACCGCCAACTACGCGTCCCGATTTCTCGGCGACCGCGAAGATCATCACGGACACGAGACAGCATGTCCTCTCGATTCCTATCATCGCGCTCACCGTGCGCGAGGACTCGCTCTCGAAGCGTGATTCCGGTGCGGTGACACTCGCGCGCAACAGCAACCAGAAGCAGGTCGGCAAGCGCGACGTCGAGGGAGTGTTCGTAGTTGCGGCGGACAACAAAGTGACCTTCAAGCCCGTAAAAGTAGGTATAGCCGGCGAGAAGTACTTCGAGGTCGTGGACGGCCTCAAGGAAGGCGAGAAAATCGTCGGCGGAACCTACCAGGCGATTCGTGATCTCAAGGACGGAGCACGCGTGAAGTCCAGTGTCGCCGCGGACGACAAGAAGAAGGGAGCGAAGAAATCGTAATGCAATCCACTGAAGAAGTGCCGATGAGTGTTACTGCCGAACGGCAGGTAGTAACACAGCAGACAGGTGTGGCGCCCGGAAAGGACTGGGTAATCGTGACTCGCGGAATCAAGCGCGAGTACGACATGGGCGGTGAAGTCGTGAGAGCGCTGAGAGGCGTCGATGTCGCGATCCGCCGCAACGAGTACGTCGCGATCATGGGTCCGTCGGGATCGGGGAAATCCACCCTGATGAACCTCATCGGATGCCTCGATACTCCGGATGCCGGTGAATACTGGCTGAGCGGCAATCTCGTGTCGTCGATGGCCGATGACGAGCTTGCACGCGTACGCAACCGCGAGATTGGATTCGTCTTTCAGACCTTCAATCTTCTGCCGCGCGCGAGCGCACTGCACAACGTCGAGCTGCCACTCGTGTATGCAGGCGTGCCTGCGGACGAGCGGCGCGACCGTGCGCGGGCTGCGCTCGAGCGAGTGCAGCTTGGCAATCGTATGACTCACAAGCCCAACGAGCTCTCCGGCGGTCAGAGACAGCGCGTTGCAATTGCGCGTGCTCTCGTAAACAACCCGGCGATTCTTCTTGCAGACGAGCCCACGGGAAACCTCGACTCGACAACCTCGGAAGAGATCATGCGAGTGTTCGAAGATCTCGCCAATGGCGGACAGACGGTAATCATGGTCACGCACGAGCCGGACATCGCAGCCCATGCGCGCCGCGTCATCGTGCTGCGTGACGGAATGATCGAGAGCGACGATCGCCGCGAGAAGTTCGCGGAAAGAATCGCAACATCGGGCGCCGCGTCAATTCACAGATAGCAGATGGCTTTCGTAGAAGCGATTCGCCTGGCGCTCGCGCAGATCCGCGTGCAGAAGCTCAAGAGCTTCTTCACGCTGCTGGGCGTGACGATCGGTGTAATGTTCCTCATTGCCGTGGTCTCGATCGTCGAGGGAATGAGCTCCTACATGGAGCACGACTTCGTCGGGAAGCTCATCGGCGTGAACACCGTCACTCTTCGCCACATTCCTGAAATCGGCGGGGACGTAAGTGAGGCCGAATGGCGCGAGATGCTGCGCCGCCCGCGCATCAAGATCACGGACGTGAAGCCCGTCGTCGATGCGCTGCCGGCCGGCACGCTGTGGTCTGCGGAAGGTTACGACAACGTGTCGATCTCGTCGCAGTGGTCGAAGCCAACGATGCTTCAGGCGAGCGTTGTTGAAGGAGATTACTTCAAGATCCGCGAGATGAACGTCGAGAAGGGTCGAATCATCACGCAGCAGGAAATGGATCTTGGTTCCAACGTCGTTGTAATTGGGCAGGAAGTCGCCACGAAGTTCTTCCCGAAACTCGAACCGGTAGGACGTCAGCTCAAGGTTGCGGGACTCCCCTACACCGTCGTCGGAGTTGCGGAATCGCAGGGTTCCATCTTTGGAATCTCGCTCGATCGCTTTGTCATCGCTCCCTATCGATCACCACTGCGTCACGTCGTCAATCGTCCGCAGGTGATCGATGCGGTAAAGATCAAGGCGACCGGCGATGCTGACATGCTCGAGGTTCAGGAGACAATTCGTCAGGTGATGCGCGGCCGTCATGGACTGCGTCCATCGCAGCCCGACAACTTCGCGATCGAAACCTCCGAATCTGCTCTCTCATTCTGGGCAGGCATCAAGAGCAAGCTCGTCATCGCGGGCGTCGTTCTTCCTGCGATTGGCCTGGTTGTGGGCGCCATAGTCATCATGAACATCATGCTCGTCGCTGTTGCCGAGCGCACGCGC
>DASUXX010000044.1:0-6877 GCA_036377755.1 Gemmatimonadaceae bacterium | reverse complement strand
CTGCCAGATCTCGGATTCGACTACGAGCTACGGATCGTACTCGGGTGCGGTGCCGAATGAGAAGATCACGTGGGGCAAGCTCGCAATCGATACTCCGAAGTTCATCATCGAGTCAGATGCGAGCATCGTAGCACCACTCGTTTTTGCGTTAGTGCTCGGCTGGTAGATCGGCGCATATCGACTTAGGACAACTGCAACAGAACTCGGCCTCCGGCTTCCAGCTGTGAGCCACCAGCTTCCCGCTTTGTCGATTCATTAGCCGGATGCCGGCGGCTCACGGCTGGAAGCCGGAGGCCGAGTTCTGTTGCAGTTGTCCTCTCTCACGCGGCAACGTCACTCGAAACGTACTCCCTTCTCCGAGCTTCGATTCGACAGCGATCGTTCCTCCGAGCATGTCGACAAACTGGCGGGTGACCGCGAGACCAAGTCCCGTTCCGCCCGCGCGACGCGTTGTGGTCTGCTCCACCTGCCAGAAGGGCTCGAAGATTTTTTCCATGTGCTCTTCACCAATGCCGACGCCCGTGTCGGACACCATGAATTCGACAACACCATCGCGCGCCTGAGTCTCGACTGACACGTGGCCCTTGTCGGTGTATTTCACCGCATTCGAAAGAAGATTCAGCAGGACCTGTCGCACCTTCACCGGATCAGTGCGCATCTCGATGTTGTCCCCACGAGTGTTCACGCTGAACTCGAGGCCCTTTGCCGCTGCAAGCGGTGACGCCATCGTTGCGACTGAATCGAGCAGGTCAGTCACATCCACATCCCGAATTTCGACGCTCTCCTTCCCTGCTTCGGTTCGCGCGAGGGTAAGAATCTCATCGATGATCGCCAGCAGGTGATTTGCGCTCGATCTTATTCTCTGAAGCTGCCTCTTCTGTTCGTCATTCACCGGTCCGGTGATCCCGTCAGCGAGCAGCTCACCATATCCGATGATCGCTGCGAGTGGAGTTCGCAGCTCGTGACTCATGCGCGCGACAAAATCACTCTTCGCGCGGCTCGCCGCGAGCGCTTCCTTCTGCGCCTGCTCCGCAGCCATGCGTGCCTTAACTAGCGCAGTAACATCGGTCGCAACAACGAGCACTGCATATACACCCTGATCGTTACTGAGCGGCTGGAATACAAAATTGAAATAACCGCCTTCGATTCCATCGCTCAGCTTTGCAAAGACTTCGTTTCCAATAAAGGGTGTGTTGGTCTCGAATACATTGTCGAGAAGCTGACCGAATCCCTGATCGATCAATTCCGGGATCGCTTCAGCAAGCGTTCGCCCAAGCAGAGATCTGCCGATCAGCTCGTATCCTTTCTCGTTGACGAGCTCGAACCTGTGCTCCGGCCCGGCGAGAACAGCGATCACGACGGGCGCTTGTGCGAAAACGCGATTGAGATGCTGCGCCGCTGCTTCTGCGGTTGCCTGTCGCGCTGCGTACTCCGCTGCTGTCTGCAATGCGGCAGCAGCACGGCGAGTGTCTGTAACATCCTGTCCGGTACCGTACAATCTGATGGGTTTTCCACCGCCATCACGGATCACTCGCCCCCGCGCATGGAAAATTCTCTCGACGCCATCCTGTCTCATTACGCGATGATCGAACGAGAACGGCGCGCCGGTGTCCATCGAGCGTTTTACGGCATCCTGCGCAATCTCCCTGTCTTCAGGATGCAGCATCGACTGATAACGGGGATAATCGATCTCCACGGAACCCGGCTCGATGGCATAGAGCCGGTACATCTCATCCGACCAGGTGATCTTGTCGGTTTTAACGTCCCATTCCCAGCTGCCGAGCTTCGCGAGCGCCTGCGCTTCGGCGAGCTGTGCATTGGTCCGCGCGCGGAGCTCGGTGTTGGCCTCCTCGAGCTCTTCGCTCAGCTGCTGCGCTTCCTGCGTCTGCTGCTCCAGCTCGGCAGTCTGGAGCTCGAGCTCCAGCGCCTGATCCTGCAGTGATTTCGCCGTTTCCTGCGCCTCAGCTCTCGATTTCCGGAGAAGCGTGCCGAGGTGGACGATCGTCAGTGCAACAACGAGGTACACTCCGCTCGCGATGAGGTCGCGATTGTCCGCTGGAAGGTAGAACTCGTTGCGATCGAGAAATACAAAGTGAGCGCCGAGTAAGCCGAGGAGTGTTGCAAGAAGAGCAGGCCTGCTGCCGCCGTACCATGACGCAAGCGCAATCGGCGTCGCGAACAGAATAAAATTGCTCCGGTCCAGATACGTCCGAAGCAGGATTCCGAGGATCGCCGCTGAAGCGGCCGTTACGATTGCAACGACGTATCCCCGAGTCGATTCAGGATGCTTCCTCCAGGAAGCGAGGATCGGGTTCATGAATTAGGGCGATTCAGCTCGATTCTGCATGTACGACGCGAGGACGAGCCCGAAAATATGGGCTTCCATTCATTCGCGCTAACAGTTTCTCGCGCGTTCAACACGGGCGCATGCGGCGGTTTAACTTTGTACCGCATTTATGTCGCAAATAGACACTCTACAGTCAGGCAGCACGCTGGACCGCTACGAGGTAACGGCCCGCATGAGCGCCGGTGGAATGGGCGAGGTGTATCGCGCGCGCGATCCACTGCTCGAGCGCGAGCTTGTCCTCAAGGTTCTTCCGCAGCGCGCCCAGTTCAATCCGGATGCACTCGAGCGATTCGTTCGCGAGGCACGCGCTGCATCAGCGTTGAATCATCCCAACATCGTCACGATCTACGCGATCGGTGAGGCCGAGAACTGTCACTTCATAGCGATGGAGCTCGTGAAAGGACGGACGCTTCGCCAGATCGGGAAGGATCGTCCGTCCGTAAAGTCGGTCGCGCAGTTCGGTGCGCAGGCAGCGCGCGCGCTCGCAGTCGCGCATGAGGCGGGGATAGTCCATCGCGACATCAAGCCCGAGAACATCATGGTCCGCGACGACGGATACGTGAAAGTTCTGGACTTCGGGATCGCCCAGTTGTCGCAGATCGATGGAACGGAATCGAGCTCCGAATCGCGACTCACACGGCCGGGAATGGTTGTCGGTACGATGCGCTACATGTCGCCCGAGCAGGCAACTGCGGCGGAGATCACACCCGCAAGCGACATCTTCTCGCTCGGACTTGTGCTTTACGAGCTTGCGACTGGGCGCCATGCGTTCGAAGCGAGCTCCGACATGGCAGTGCTGAGCTCGATCATTCTGCGCGAAGCACCAGCGGCGTCACGCATCAATCCGCGACTGCCACGGGAGCTCGACGTTGTGCTGTCGCGCATGCTGACCAAGAATCCCGCATCGCGCCCATCAGCAATCGAAGTCGCGACTCTGCTTGGCTCGATCGCCGAGCCGGCTGTAGCGACTGCATCGTCGAGTGCTGCTTCTTCGCGGGGAGAAACGGTCGGTCGCGAGCTGGAGAAGGCAGCGCTTCGTGAGGAGTTCTCGGCCGCAGTTGCAGGTCGCGCAGGAATGATCTGCATCTCGGGTGAGCCTGGAATCGGCAAGACGACACTCGTAGAAGACTTTCTTTCAGAGCTCGAGCGTGGTCCATCGCATCTCGTTGCCCGGGGCCGGTGCTCCGAGCGCCTTGCCGGCGCTGAAGCATATCTGCCGATTCTCGATGCAATCGAAGATCTATTGAAGGATGATCCCGGCGGCGTGATTCACGCCGCTTTCGAGAAACATGCGCCATCGTGGAGCCGGCAGGTTGCACCGTTCGATACAGGTCCTGGTGCGGCTCCGCCAGCGCCGTCACAGGAGCGTCTCAAGCGCGAGCTCGCCGCATTCATTGCAGAAGTGTGCGATACCACTCCGCTCGTCCTGTTCATAGAAGACATTCACTGGGCAGACGCGTCGACTATCGACCTGCTCGCGTATGTTCTCACGCGGCTCGGCACGCATCGTCTGATGACGATCATCACGTTCCGCCCGTCCGAGCTTCATCTCGCGCAGCATCCCTTCCTCGCGCTCAAGCTCGATCTGCAAACGCGAGGCATTGCGCGCGAGCTTCCGCTCAACTTTCTCACCGAGAACGAAGTGCGCGCGCTTCTCGCGTTGCGCTTTCCCGGATCGTCGTTTCCTCCTGATCTCGCGCGGCTCGTACACGCGCGGACGGAAGGAAATCCCCTCTTCGTTGCAGATCTCGCCGATTATCTCAAGGCCAGGAATGTCATTCGTGAAGTCGACGGCTCATGGTCGATCAGCGGATCGATTCCCGATCTGGAGCGCGAGCTTCCTGAATCGATGCGCAGCATGGTGCAGCGCAAAGTCGGTCAGCTCAGTGATACTGACAGCCAGCTGCTGGTTGCCGCGTCGGTTCAGGGATACGATTTCGATTCCGCAGTAGTTGCTGCAGCGATCGAAGCTGATCCCGCCGACGTCGAGGAGCGGCTCGTCGATCTCGAGCGCATTTATAACTTCGTAATCCGTCGCGACGAGCACGAATTCCCCGACGGAACGATCACTACGCGCTACCGATTCGTTCACGTTCTTTACCAGAATGTTCTGTACGCATCACTGTCGGTATCGCGCCGGGTTCAGCTGAGCAAATCCGTTGCGGAGACAATTCTCCGTATGCAGAAGGGTGCGCCTGGTCCGTTTGCGAGCGGTCTCGGATTTCTTTTCGAGGCTGCGCGCGATGCAGACAAGTCGAGTCAGTTCTTCGCTGCGGCTGCGCGGAATGCAGCGAAGGTCTTTGCAAATCAGGAAGCATCGGTGCTCGCAAAGAAGGGACTCTCGATGCTCGCGAAAGTTGAAGAGAGCCCTGACAGGCAGCGACGCGAGCTTGCGCTGCAGACTGTATTGGGAACGACGCTCGCTGCAACTCAGGGATATGCAGCACCGGACGTTCTCGTCGCGATGGCGCGCGCACGTGTTCTCGCCGAAGAGCTCGGTGAGCAGCCAGAGCTTGGTCCGATCATCTGGGGACTCTTTGCATACTATCTCGTCACGGGTGACATTCCCGAGGCACGAACTGTCGCCGATCAGTATCTGAGAGTCGCGACCGCGAGCGGCGATCCGAATCTTCTAATCGGCGCGCACATCGCAAATGGCATCTCGCTCATGTACATCGGCGAGATGGATGCGGCAGTCGAGCATTGCGACAAGGCGGCGACGTATTACGACCGCTCGAACCGCTCAGTCTACCATTCACTGTATCGAATGGATCCTGGAGTATTCCTCAACAGCGAGCGCGCGCGTACGCTGTGGATACTCGGCAAGCCTGACACGGCGCTCGAGGCGCGTGATGCAGCGATCGAGCTTGGTGAAGACAATCCTGATCCACGAAGTCTCGCGTTCGCGCACCTGTTCGCATCGGTCGTGCATCAGCTGAGACGCGAGGTCGACAAGTGTCTCGAGCACTCTGCAACGTGCATTGCAATCTGCGACGAGCACGGGATTGCGCAGGAGCGAATATGGGCGATGGCCAATCATGGCTGGGCTGTCGCGCACAATGGCCGTTACGACGAAGGGATCAAGGAAATCGAAGCCAGCATTGCGATTCAGCGCAGCAAGCATGCAGAGCTCAATCTCACTTATGCGTTGAGGCAGCTTGCCGAAGCCCTGAATCTCAAAGGTGAATACATCGCAGGGCGGGATGCGGCGCGCGAAGGTCTCAAGATTTCAGAGCGTCACGGTGAAGTTGCGTCGAAGGTGGAGCTCTACCGGATCATGGGCGAGAGTGCGCGCTCACTTGCGCGCACCGGTGAGACCGAAGCCGCGACTCATACGAAGTCGGGCTCGACGCTCTCCCCCGAGGCGTGCTTCCGCGCGGCAGTAGACTTGTCGCGAAAGCAGGGCGCAAAGGGATTCGAGCTGCGCGCGACAGTTGCACTGGCGCGCGAGCGAATCGACCGTGGAATGTTCGATGAAGCGAGAGCGATGCTGACGAAGATCCGTGCACAGTTCGATGAGGGCCTGGAACTCGCCGACATACGGGAGGCTGATGAGCTGGTCAAGAGTCTCACGTGAGAGGACACGACGCGCGCCTCTCGGCGGCTCGTAGCCTCTAACTACAACGACGCGCCTCTCGGCGGCTCGTAGCTTCTTAACGACAACGACGCGGCGCTCTCGCGCGCTCGTAGCCTGTAGCAGCTTTAGCGCTTAGCCCTTAGCGTGCTAAAACAGAACAGCGCCGTTAGCTAGTAGCAGCAAATAGGTAAAAGCGCAGTTCTGTTTTAGCACGCTAAGGGCTAAGCGCTAAAGCTGCTACGGGCTACAAGCGCGCGAGAGCGCCGCGTCGTTAAGAACGTCAGCCAAAAGGAGACGCATCTCATTCAGCAGTAGTTCTAGACCAATTCCCCTCTCTATAGTAGATTGACCGCGCTCGCCAAACGGGCTGTTGCTGCCCGATAAATCCCCATATTGGAGACCGTTAATGAGCAGCACGCCCGAAGCCGGTGACGCGCAGGCGTCATCGGGCGGATTTGTCAAAGCATTAACTCTCACAGACGCCACGATGCTCGTCGCCGGATCCATGATCGGATCCGGAATTTTCATCGTCTCGGCTGATATTGCCCGCTCGGTAGGCTCTCCCCTCTGGCTCATGCTCGCATGGCTCGCTGCGGGGGTCATCACAATGCTCGGAGCTCTCGCGTACGGAGAGCTCGCGGCAATGTATCCACGAGCCGGCGGCCAGTACGTCTTTCTCCGCGAATCCATGGGTCACCTCATGGGTTTTTTGTATGGATGGACTCTCTTTATCGTTATCCAAACCGGAACGATCGCAGCAGTTGCGGTCGCCTTCGGTCGATTTCTTGGAGTGCTGTGGCCCGCGATAACGCCTGATCGTTTCGCGTGGTTTCCGCAGTTCGATATCTCCACTCCCGGCGGTCTCG
Organism: Gemmatimonadaceae bacterium; assembly: GCA_036377755.1. Classification (GTDB taxonomy): domain Bacteria; phylum Gemmatimonadota; class Gemmatimonadetes; order Gemmatimonadales; family Gemmatimonadaceae; genus UBA4720. The sequence goes on along the minus strand of DASUXX010000044.1, from coordinate 87 downwards.
TCGAGGTAGGACTCACACCGCAGCGAGTGGTCGCGCTCATCACGGTGTGGATTCTCACGTGGATCAATCTCCGCGGCGTGAGAGAAG
>DASUXX010000043.1:0-3461 GCA_036377755.1 Gemmatimonadaceae bacterium | reverse complement strand
GTGGACCTGCTTTCCATTGACGATGTGATCGATTCCGGTTGGATAAAGCACCTTCAGGTTTTCGAGCGGATTTCCGTCTACGACGATCAAGTCGGCGAGATATCCGACTTTGATTCTGCCAAGCTCCGATTCACGTCCGAGGATTCGCGCATTGTTCGTCGTTGCGTGCTGAATGACCTTGATCGTGTTGAATCCCGCTTCCTGATGCAGCTCGAGCTCGCGGATCAATCCAAATCCGTACAGCTGGTAGATGAATCCTGCATCGTCTCCAACACCAATGAGCCCTCCGCGTCGCTCGAACTGGCGCAGCGCATTCATCCAGATTCGATAGTTCTCTTTCCAGAACGTCTCATCGGTTGAAGTCCAGCCGAGGAAGTAGGAGCCGTGATTGTTGGGGTTGGGCTTGAAGTATTCCTCGAGTGTTGGATGCAGGTAGTCGTCAAACCACGGCTGATTCTGCGCGCGCATGAGGTCGCGGCTTGCCTCGTAGATATCGAGCGTAGGAACCCACGCGACCTTTCGCGCGACCATACTGTCGAGCACGGTCATCAAGCGTGCGGAATCCGCTTCTCTCCACAGGTGTCCCGCATATCGAAACCGATCGACTTCGTTGTTGTAGTTGTATGTCGGCGGAAAATTCTGGACGCCGTCCTCGATTGCGGCGTCAGGGATTCCATACCAGTGCTCGATGCTCGTTGTACCAAGCCGGATATCGTCCCACGCATTGGTCTCCGCGACGCCGGCATGATGTGCAATGCGAAGTCCAGCTTTATGAGCTTCATCTTCGATCGCTGAAAACATCTCGCGATCCTGAATCATCACCTTGATGCCGTCGACGCCCGCTTTCTTCATGTCGCGCACGCGCTGGCGTGCTGCGTCAGGAGTCTGGGGATTCGGCGAATTGTTGAAGCCGCTGTAATTGAGAATTCGTGGCGCGGCTATCTCACCGCGCTCGCTTTGACCTTTCAGGTCAGCAACGTTGATCCGGGTGAAAGCACTGACTTCGCGAACAGTCGTGATGCCGCTGGCGAGCCAGATTTTGAGCTCGTATTCGAGCGGCTGTGGAATCCCCGCCCTTTCGTTCTGGATGTGCGCATGCGCGTTGATCAATCCTGGAAGAACGTACTTACCGGCTGCGTCAATTTCGGTTGCGGCAGGAACGCGCTTCACTGTTCCCATGGAAACCGAAACCGGGTCGAGCCAGGCGATCTGATCGATCCTGTTGCCTTTGATGATTATGTCGGCGGGCCCAATCGCCGGCGTCCCTGCGCCATCGACGATAATTGCATTACGGATTGCGAGGGATTCGGCCCGTTTGCCCGCAGTCGGGGCCTGCGCATGCACTGCAGTTGTCACAGTGCCTAACGCAATCGTCGCAATCGTCGCAAGAATTTTCACCGCTGCTCCAAAGGATTGAGGGCGGCAGGAAAATACCTGCTCTCGATGGTTGTTTCTACTGAAGCTGCATGGAACACATCATTTCTTCGGATCGGCCGGATGATCCGGATTCCATCACTGCAGATCTTATAGCGGCTGGCTCGGGGAACTGGACTTTAAGGTTAAAAACAAAAATCAGATCGCAGAGCCGGCATCTGTCTATTTGCTCAGATGGAATCCGGCTCATCCGCCCGATCCGAAGAAAGAAAGTTTTCCATGCCGCCTCAGTAAGACAAACGAGCCCGGGAAAAGAATCTCCCGGGCTCGATGAATATCGAATTACTTATCCGCCGTTACCTGTTCAGCTTGAACACGAATGCCTGCTGAACAACCTGCGACACGTTGGTCTTACCGATCTGCGCAGGGCGGAATTTCATCCGCGGAAGCGCTGACTTCACCGCCGACGTAAACGCCGGGTTGCTCGACTCGAGCACCTTGAACGTCGAGGTTTCCACGCGACCGTTCTCGTTCACTACGAACTGCGCGAGCACCTGGCCCTCGACACCCGAGGTGCGGAGGCTCTCCGGATAGTCGACGTTGGTACCCGAAATCGCGCTCACCTGACGCTCGACTTCGAATTCCGCATACGTCTTATCCGTGTCGATTGCGGAACCTGCAGGCGCGCCTTCCTTCGTGCCCTCGCTGCCCTCGGTACCGGTCGCACTTCCACCCTTCACGCCCTTGCCGCTGAAGTCGGCTTCGTTAGTGATCTTTGCAGAAAGATCGATCTTCGGGATCTCGACAGGCACGGTCACCGGCGCTTCGAGAACCTTGAAGCCCTTGGGCGGCGCAATCTCAGCCTTCGGCGCAGGCGGCAGCTCAGCCACCTTCGGTGCCTTGGGCTCGGCCTTCTTCACTTTCGGCGGAGGAGGTTCTTCCTTCTTTTTCTCCACCGGTGGAGGCGGCTCTTCCTTCTTCATGCGCACGAAGTTGACCTTCTGCTCGAGCTTCTCCTTGTTCTCCGACACGCCGGCCTGGGCCGTGGCAAAGATCGCGAAGAAAATGATCGCCGCGTGAAGACCAACACTGAATATCGTGCCCCCCGGCGAGCGCTTTTTGCGGGGTCTTGATTCGAGTAATGTATTCATCATTTGAGGCAGCTCCGCGTTGAATTCCAGCGCCCTTTAGAAGAGCAAGCGCCCTGCCATTAATACCCCGCAGAATGGGCTATTTCCCCTTGATTTTTGACCTGTTTTTACATCTCGATCGTCTACATTTCAGGACAATGAGACGAGCATTCTTTTTTCTCACTTTTGCGGTCGTTTCAGGCTGTTCGGACACTTCTGCACCCGGCCCTGGAACATTCCCCGACCTGAAGCACGACCCGATTCTTTTCGTGCACGGTTACGGCGGATCTGCGTCGAATTGGGACACGATGAAACAGCGATTTCTTGCTGACGGATGGCAGGATTTCGAGCTGTATGCGAAGAACTACAGCTTCGTCACGTCGAACGCGACGACAGCCGCAGACATCAAGAGCGACGTCGATCGCATCATCAGAGAAACCGGCGCGACAAGAGTCGACATCATCGCTCATTCGATGGGCAGCGTCTCATCGCGCTATTACCTCAAGAACCTCGGCGGCGCCGATAAAGTCGATGCGTGGGTATCGCTCGCGGGGCCCAATCACGGAACCGATGCGGTCGAAAATCAGAACTGCGGATTCACACCGTGTCGTGAGATCGTTCCGGGGTCCGCATTTCTTATCGCACTGAATGGCGGCGATGAAACTCCCGGACTGGTTCGCTACGGTACATGGCGCTCACCGTGCGACACGACGATCAATCCTGATGAGAGCGTGATTCTTTCAGGTGCGACGAACACTCTCACCGCGTGCATCGTTCATTTCAATTTTCTGAACGATCCGACTGTGTATGCACAGGTTCGTGCATTCGTGGAATAGCTGAGGCACACCAGATTTTAGTTGCCTGACATGTGGTTGCCAGGTTCCAGAAGCCAACTGGCAACTGGCAACTTTCAACCGGCAACTCCGATCTGGTGTGTCTCCACGTGGTGTGTCAGCG
>DASUXX010000042.1:0-4754 GCA_036377755.1 Gemmatimonadaceae bacterium | reverse complement strand
GTCGCGACCATTGATTGTCTGAACGTTGCCCTTTACTCCGACGACAGCGTTGAGCTTGAGGAGAGCAAGCGTCGTTGCCGTGCTGTTCAAATCGACCTGGCCTGCCGCGATCGCATCCTTTACTCCCTGCGGCAGCGCATCAGCGTCGACCTTCAAGCCAACTGAGAGCGCAACCGCGGGAGTTACCGCTTTCTGGATTACCTCGTGCATTCGCAGGGTATCGGTCCAGAACTTTTCGTCGCCGAAGGTATCGAAGCGGAAGATCTCCTTGCCCGACGCTACCAGCTCAGGATCGGGCGCATTTGGTCCGTTGTCGCCGTCGCTGCAGGAGGCCAATAACAGAGTCCCCATCACAACGAGCCCGCCCAAGGCATTCAAAACCGAAAATCCTACCGTCCACCGTTTTGCGCTGTCGCTGCCGCTATCTCGCCGCTTCATTTTGTCAAAGCTCCGCCAGGTCGTTTTTTTTCTCGTCCTCGCGCGCAGATTTGTCGAACGAGATGATTAAGTCAACTATTTGCTTGACTTATTGCGGTGGGGGATAGCAAACCTGCGGTGAAATACAGGGATTCGACTGGGCTGAGCCTGAACTGCGGGCGGCCGGTCGCCGGCGGCCGGTCTTCGGCATCGGCGGCCGGCTTGCGGCGGTCGGCAACCGGCAAAGCGGAACTACGGCAACGGCAAACGGGATAGCGGCTATCACGAACGCTTTTTATCAGCATCGCCCGTCAAGCGCTTTTCCAGGCCCGTCAGCATCTTGCGCACCTTCTCGATCTTCGAAGTCAGTGACTCGAAATCCGACGCTCTGATAAGCTCGAGATCGTTTGCAATGATGAGGTGATTCTCGCTCTCGGTTGCAGAACCGAGCGAAATCCTGATGAATCGCGCGAATTCGCGATCGCTGCGCTTGGCGCTTCCTTCAGCAATATTTGCCGGCACTGACATTACGGACCGCACAAGCTGGCCGCGAACCATTGATGCCGTGCTGCCTGACATTTCGTCACTTGCGCGGATGGTGGCAACAGTTAGCTCGCGAGCCTTCTGCCAAACTTCGAGTTTTTTGAAATCGCTCATGCGGGGCAACATGATATTGCGGGCCAAATTCAAACACACGCGCTCTTCCGCCAGCAATCATTCCCTCGCACACGGCTGTTGCCGCTGTTGCCGCTGTTGCCGCTGTTCCGCTTTGCCGGTTGCCGGTAGCAGGTCGCCGGCCGCCGATGCCGAAGACCGGCCGCCGGCGACCGGCCGCCCGCAGTTAAAGCAGTTAAAGCAGTTAAAGCAGTTAAGCAGTTAAGCAGGTTAGAGCCGAGTAACTCGCCCGGCCGCGGGAGCGTCAACTCGCCCGTGAAGCCGCTCGGTAATGTGCTTGAGCAAAAGCTCAGCAGCCCGCGGCCCAGCACTTTGATTGGAGCACGCACCAGCAGCCTCAGGGACCTTGTACCCATCGCCGCCTTCGCATGCAGGATAAACATTGAACGCAACCTTCAAAGTGTCGGAAGGCTTGATAACGGAACCATCAGCCCGCCGAATATCTCCAACAATCCGAGATCCCGATGCCTTGGAAGGATCCCACGAAAATTTGACGCCGGAGACTTGTAGATACGGCCCCTTTCCAACGGACCCGGCAGCAACTCCATGCTCGAGAATCTCGCGCAGTCGAGCTCCGGATAACGGGAATGTCATAATCCGAGTCTCATCAGCAAAAAGAAAAATCGACTCGAGCTGATAATTGGTGACTGGTCCAGCAGGCAGCACGTCATCGAGCCTCATCGTTCCGGAGTTCATGATGGCAACATCAGCTCCGGTCCCAAATCTCATTGCGTCAGTGACAAGATCGCCAAGCGGCGACTCGCGTGATCGATTGACTTCGTCGCGAGCATCGAGCCGAAAGCCGACCGTCGCAACAGTTCGCTCGGGTCCAAGTCTTTTAACTACGCTGTCGTTCCATGCGCTGACGACAGTTTGTGTTGCAGGATCGAATGGGATCGTGCGATCGATCTCAATGATTCGATCAGCTTGCATCCATCCCGTTGGTGTTTTCGTAATTGTGAAAAGCTGCGCGCTCCGCGAGTTCGCATCGGCCTTGAGCAGGCGCTTCTGGCCAATGAGAATGCGGTGCCGCTCGTGCTCATGTCCGCCAAGTACGAAATCGAGATTGGACTCGCGCGCGAGAAGTGCGCTGTCAGCTTCGAGAGTCTGGTGCGTCAGGCCGTATACAACCTGTGCTCCCGCAACCTTGAGTGCGGCAATGGCATCGTGCGCTGCGCTGTCGGCGTTGAAGCATTTGACATATCGGCGATAATCAGCAACGATCGTGACGCCGAACACGCCAACCTTGATTCCGCTGACGGTCATCGTATCCCATTTCGACACGCCAGGAAATGGCTCGCCGCTGGCTTGCATGCAGTTCGCCGACGTCCACTTGAACTTCGAATTCGCAATCCGCGAGATCAGAGTATCACGGTCGAGCTCGAACTCATGATTGCCGAATGTGACAAGATCGAGTCGCGCAGCATTCAGCATCTGCCGCATCTGCTCCCCGCGATACCACTTGCTCAGCAAGCTCGGCGACATGAAATCGCCGGCAAGCACGAACGCCACGGGGCCGCCTGTCTTCGCGAGTGAATCGCGAAGGTATGCAACACGTGCAAGTCCTCCGAGTCCGCTGCGAAGCGTGTCGCCAAAGTAGACGTCGTTGATGAGGAGAAATCGCAGCGTCGGTCCTGTTTCAGCAGGAACCGATGACGGCGACGGAGTTGTGGTTGTGACAGGGGCGGGTGCCGATGTGCACCCGCCCGCGATGATCGTGACCGCCAGTACGGCGAAGAAAGTTTTGCGTGAGATCATTTAGTCACAATAATGACCTGATTGCTCAAGGTATTTCCAGCCGTCACAACAGCTCCGCCAGCAAGAAGTGCCGGCTTGTATCCTGATGCGACAGTCGGAGTCGCTCGAACGACGTACGTTCCTGGCGGAACGAAGGCAAGCGTAAAGTTTCCGCTGCCATCAGTTGTTCCGGTGCGTACGACATTCGCGCTCGCAGTGTCGGTAAGTGCGGTACCAGCCTTGAGCACTTCAACAGTTGCCCCTGCGATTCCCGCTCCGCTTGCGCTGTCAGCACGTACGGATCCGGTGATCGTTCCTGTATTCTGCTGAGTCGTCGCGTGAATTACCGGCTTGAAGAGAAGCCCGTTCTGCGAGATCGAGTTTCCTCTCATGACAAAGCTTCGTCCGACGTCGAAGTCGATGAGAAGATTCGTCGTTCCGTTTGTGACATCGAACGGCTCGTCGAGAAGAATCTTGATTCCGTTCTTCCCCGCACTCGGCCACTTGATGTCCGGTGTGGAGTTGTCGTTGAGCGTGATGCTCGACTGATCGGTATCGATGATCATTCGGAACGACTTGTAGGTTCCAACGGGAATGGTCGCGACTCCGAGGTTCGACGTCTGACCATTGGTGAGCGTCAGAAGATTGATGCTCTTGTTCGGCGATACGAGTGTAACCCAGCTCGACGAATCGCTCGTGTTCGCAGCTGCTGCAGAATCGGTCTCAGCAAGCTTTCCGTCAATCCGCGTGACGAAGACGTCGACGCTCTTTACCTGACTGAACGGAAACGGCGCATCGGTCAGAAGTACGTTGACCTTGCCGGTGCTTACCAGTGTGGGACTGTTTCCGCTCTCGCACGCAGCAATCGCGACGGTCCCCGCAACCGCGAAGGCCGCGAGCATTCCAAAATTTCTGTGCATTTTTGTCCTGCCTCCTGATTTTTTGGTGCTCCGTAATCAGGATGTGAGGGCAGAAAACAGGCCACGAGACGATACTTCAGCGAACGGATTTTTTCGCGCAAATGTGCCCTGTCGAACCTATCTCGCAACGACTTTGCTGGCGCGTTGTTGTTCGCTACCAGTTCCCCGTCTTTTTCATATCGAGGCGGAGCGGGTGCTTGCTCTGACCCTGCGCCACGATATACGGAATGTTCATCCTGTCGCCGTTGATCGTCCCGATTATCGGCGGCGGATTCTTTGACTGTTTGTTCGGGTCAGGCTTGAAGGTGATGGTCGTGCCCTTCACCGTGAATTTGCCTTTATAGGTCTCATTCAACATCGGGCCAGGGCGGACTGCGCCCTTAGGGCGAACATGCTGCCGATAATATTTGAACGATGCGATGAAGCGACCCTCAGGCCGGAGGGTAATATTCGCATTCATCAGCTTGAACCAGTGCTCCCAGCCGTCCTGCGATGGCACGCGCTCCTCGCGAGGCAGCGGATGGTAATTCAGCTGCGTCCCGGTAAAGAGGCCTGTTGGGCCCGGCGGCGGCGGTGACGCTGACGGCAGTAAGAGGAGCCCCAGCGTTGCGACGGTCTTCAAAAACAACGGCATCGAATCAAGATGACGGGCGGCACAGGAGTACGCAATCGAAACGTGTATGCCCGTTGAGCAACTGCGGGCGGCCGGTCGCCTGCGGCCGGTCTCCGGCATCGGACGCCGGCTACCGGCGGTCGGCAACCGGCAAAACACAACTGCGCGTCTCGCGTTTAGCCGCAGTTCTGGTTTTCCGCTTTGCCGGTTGCCGGCAGCAGATTGCCGGCCGCCGACGCCGGAGACCGGCCGCAGGCGACCGACCGACCGCAGTTCTGTCCTCCATCCTGCCGCATTTTTTGCGAACTTTAGAAAACTGTGACCTCGACCGCTCCCAAAAAGATCTCGAAAGTCCTTTTGATCGTGAATCCGGCATCACGTCGGGGCGCTCG
>DASUXX010000041.1:0-4090 GCA_036377755.1 Gemmatimonadaceae bacterium | reverse complement strand
GACTTCAAACCTTACTACGCGTCGGAGCGAGGGAAGGATCTCGGCGTCAGCACTTGGCCGCCCGATGGATGGAAGATCGGCGGCGGAACTGTGTGGGGATGGATCTCATACGATCCCGAGCTCAACCTCATTTTTTACGGTACCGCGAACCCCGGCCCGTGGAACGCAGATCAGCGCCCGGGCGACAATAAGTGGACGGCGGGTGTGTTTGCGCGTGACCCTGACACCGGCGCGGCAAAGTGGTACGTGCAGATGAGCCCGCACGATCTGTTCGACTACGACGCGATCAATGAGAGTGTTCTCCTCGATCTCCCTGTTAATGGTGTAAGGAAAAAAGTTCTCATTCGTGCCGAGCGAAATGGATATGTCTACGTGATGGATCGCGTGACGGGCCAGATCTACTCGGCAACACCGTTTGGCTATGTGAACTCGTCACGTGGCGTCGATCTCAAGACCGGGCGGCTGATTCCAGTTGCAGAAAAGACTCCGCATGTGGGAATCGTTACGCGGGATATCTGTCCAGCAGCCCCCGGCACAAAGGATTTCCAGCCGATGGCGTTCTCGCCACGCACTGGATTGCTCTACATCCCGCACCAGAACCTGTGCATGGACTTCGAGGGGCTCGAGGCGAATTACATCGCAGGCACTCCTTATGTCGGTGCCAACGTGAAGATGTACGCAGGCCCCGGCGGCCACCGCGGAGAGTTCACCGCGTGGGATCCCGTCGCGCAGAAACCAGTCTGGAAAATCAACGAGATGTTCCCGGTGTGGGGCGGCGCTCTCGTGACTGGCGGGGACGTTGTCTTCTATGGAACGATGGATGGCTGGTTCAAGGCACTCGATGCACGAACCGGCAAGGAGTTGTGGAAGCAGAAGGTCGCATCGGGAATCATTGCGCCACCGATCAGCTATCGTGGACCTGACGGCAAGCAGTACATCGCGGTGATGGCAGGCGTCGGTGGATGGTCGGGCGCAGTCGTGGCCGGCGATGCAGATCCGCGCGACTCCACCGTTGCACTCGGCTTCGGAAACGCAATGAAGGATCTGCCGCAGTATTCGACGAAGGGTGGCGTGCTCTACATCTTCGGCCTGCCATGAGATTCGCGCCTGCAGTTCGCTGGACGATCATCTCCGGTCTATCGCTGCTTGCAGCAACCGCTGTCGGTGTGCGAGCGAGCGATGCGGATGCCGCTGTGAACTCGCTCCGTGTCTGTGCAGACCCGAACAACCTTCCGTTCAGCAACAGCGCTCGCGAAGGATTCGAGAACAAGATCGCCGACCTCGTCGCGCGTGATCTTGGTAAAACCGTCGAGTACACGTGGTGGGCGCAGCGCCGCGGATTCGTTCGCAACACTCTCAATGCGCGCGCATGCGACGTGATCATCGGAGTTCCGGGCAGCTTCGATCTCACGGCGGTCACGAACCCCTACTATAGAAGCAGTTATGTGTTCGTTACGCGGCGCGATCGCAATCTCAATATCAAGTCGTACGACGATCCCAGGCTCAAGCGCCTCCGCATAGGCGTGCAGCTCGTGGGCGATGACGGTGCCAATACACCGCCCGTTCACGCACTCGGCAACCGCGGAATTCGCGGAAACCTCAAGGGCTATTCGCTGTATGGCGACTACAGCAAGCCGCATCCGCCGTCAAAGATCATCGATGCAGTTGCAAACGGTGAAGTCGACGTCGCGATCGTATGGGGGCCGCTCGCCGGTTACTTCGCAAAGCTTGAGAAAGTGGCGCTCGATCTCACTCCGGTGTCGCCGAAAATCGATCTGCCTTTCATGCCGCAGGTGTTCGACATCGCAATGGGTGTACGGCGCGAGGACAAGGCGCTGCGTGATTCACTCGACGTAATTCTCGAGAAAGAGAAGACGCCGATCGCTGCAATACTCGACACTTACAACATTCCCCGGACATGAGGACGCGTCTTATGCGCCGCATCAGCCATGTGACGTTGGGTCTTCTGCTGGTTCCAATTGCTTTGAGCGCGTGCCGAAGAGAAACGCGCAGGTTCAGAGAGATGGCTCCCGCAGCAACCGCAACTTCTGTTGCGCAGGCTGTCAACCTTCAGCCGGGACCAACGTACACGGTCACGCAGACCAACGGCCCGTACCAGTACAACGCCTATGCAATCTCCGAAGGCAAGATGTTGTACAACCAGTTCAACTGCGTCGGATGTCATTCAAACGGTGGCGGTGGAATGGGGCCGCCGTTGATGGATGACAAGTGGATCTATGGAAGTGACCCGGCGAGTGTTTTTGCAACTATCGTGGAAGGCAGGCCGAACGGAATGCCATCATGGCGTGGCCGCATTCCGAATTACCAGGTGTGGCGCCTCGTTGCATATGTGAGATCCATGAGCGGTCAGTCGTCTAAGGACGCATCGAGCGGTCGCGACGATCACATGTTCTCGCGCGAGTCGGAGCAGCGGCTCGACGAGCTCAAGCCAAAGCAAGCTTCACAGCCACAGCTCCGTTGATCGCATGACGCAGCGACTTCGCTCACTTGTCCCACTGGTTGCCATCGCTGCCAGCGGCTGCGTGCTCGGCAACGAGTCAGCACTGAATCCGGGCGGACCGCAATCCGGGAGGATCAGCACGCTCGCTTGGTACATGTTCATCACTGCCGCGATTGTGTGGATCCTTGTAGTGATCGCTGTTCTCTACGCAGCGCGGCGCGGTCACAGGCGTGACGTCGCCGATAACTCCGACGAAATGAACGAGCGGCTGAAGAAGCCCGTCATCATCGCGGCGTCGATAGCGGCCCTGGTACTCGTCGGCACGCTCGTATATAGCGTAAGCACTGGTGAAGCACTCGCATCGCTGCCTCGCGATAAGGCACTTCGCATCGAGATAACAGGCAAGCAGTGGTGGTGGCTCGCGGAATACGCTGATCCCGTTTCGGGGAATCAGGTAATCACCGCGAACGAGATTCACATTCCGGTTGGCGAGCCCGTTCAGATAGTCGGCACATCGCCCGATGTCATACACAGCTTCTGGGTTCCGGGGCTGACAGGAAAGAAGGATCTGGTGCCCGGCCATGCGACTGCGTTGTGGCTTCAGGCAGACAAGCCCGGGATTTATCGCGGGCAATGCGCGGAATTCTGCGGACACCAGCATGCGAAGATGGGTATTCTCGTTCTCGCTGAGTCGCGACCGCAGTTCGAGGCGTGGTACAAATCCCAGCTGCAACCCGCTGCGCCGCCTTCAGACTCGATGTCGAGAGCAGGTGAGCAGGTATTCATGTCGAAGGGATGTCCGCTGTGCCACACCGTCGGCGGCACGCGCGCTCTTGGAACCATCGGCCCGCCGCTGACGCACATCGGCAGCTCGTACACGATTGCCGCTGGAACTCTCAAGAACACGCGCGGCAACATGGCGGGATGGGTTGTCGATCCGCAGCGCATTAAACCCGGCGTGCGGATGCCGCCGAATGATCTGTCAGGATCGGAGCTGCAGGCATTACTAAGCTACCTGGAGAGTCTGAAGTGACCGCGAGCACTCCCGTCGTAACGCAGGAAATGGCTCTCAGCGCCGACGATCTCGCCAGGCGTGCGGAGCTGGAACAATCATGGGCTCATCCGCGCGGACTCATTGGATGGCTCAAGAACACCAGCCATCTCTCTATCGGCAAGCGCTACATCATCACCGCATTGGTGTTCTTCATACTCGGCGGGCTGGAAGCAGGAGCGATGCGCGCGCAGCTCTCGCGTCCCGAGAATTCATGGATCGGTCCTGACCTGTACAACCAGATCTTCACGATGCATGGCACGACGATGATGTTCCTGTTCGCCGTGCCGGTGATGACGGCTGTTGGCTTGTACTTCGTGCCACTCATGATCGGCACGCGCAACGTGTTCGCGCCACGGCTCAATATTTACGGCTACTTCACGTATCTCATCGGCGGCGCGTTTCTTTACGTCTCGTTCTTCGTGAACAACGGGCCGGATGCAGGGTGGTTTGCGTACACCCCGCTGTCAGGACCGGGTTTCAGTCCCGGAAAGAGAGTCGATGTCTGGGCGCAGACCATCACGTTCACCGAAATTGCCGCGCTTTCAGCAGCGGTGATCATCATCGTCACAGTTTTC
>DASUXX010000040.1:0-4597 GCA_036377755.1 Gemmatimonadaceae bacterium | reverse complement strand
TCGCCGAGCGTGTGAAGGCTCCCGTGCCGGCGCCATATATCCATTCGATTGCGCTGATCAGGCGCGATACATTCTCCAAGGTGAAGTTCGATCCCTGGTATTCCGGAAATTCCTGGAGAGAGGAGACCGATTTCTATCTCGGTGCGAATGCCGCCGGCGCCAATGCGTATTTCACAGCGAGCACAGTGTGCTATCACCTGCGCGGGCCGATCTCAGCAGTCGGCGGGCAGCGAGTGAATCGGCTGTGGTTCGAGTATCTCGCGTGGCGCAACACGCGTTATCTCGTGGGTAAGCACTGGGATTATCTGAGTCGTGCTCACGGGCTCAAGGGAACGCCCACCGGCTGGACGATTCGATATTACCTGCGTCGTCAGGCTGATCAGCTGAAGCGAATTGCGCAAAGCGGATTCAAGTCCACGTATGGCGGCTGAGAACAACGCAGTTGTGAGATTCCCGCTTGGCCCGGGACTTCTGCTCGCGGTCGCGGTCGCGCTCCATCTCGCATCCCTCGTCGATGCGTTAGTCGGGAGACCCGTCGATTGCGCCGCGTTGTTCGTGACCGGCCAATTTGCGATAACGCTTGCGCTGCTCCGCCTCTACAACGGGCGGTGGGTGATTCAGGATATCCGTCTCTTCTTTGCGATCTTCCTCTTTCTGTATGGCGCAACGCTGCCGCTCGTCATCCTGTTCGACGTTGCGCAGCCGGTCGTAGGCCTTGCGGGAAGCGCGTACATGTACGGTACAGCATTTCTCGGATTCAATCTCGTTCAGTGGTGGTACAAGCAGCCGTTCCGTGACATCTCGCGTGAAGTGTTCGACCGGATAGTTCCGTCACCGCTCAACATCGTCATTCTGGTGCTTGGATTTATCGCGGTGATCGGGTATGCCGTATCGCGAGGTGTAACGCTCGGATTCACGATCGACAGAAACCAGAACCTCTACCTCGGCACGCAGCTGTGGGTGGTCCTGATCTTCGTCGTGAACGGCATGACGATGTACATGTTCGCGGGCTGGAGCTCGCTGTCGCGAATCGAGAAGTTCACGCTGGTCACGTCGATCCTTTTATTCGTCGCGTTCCAGCTCACGATGGGCAACCGGCGCGACTTTCTCTCGATGTTCGTGTTCCTTGCCGGAGTTGCACTGACAAAACGCCGCGCCGTAATTCACGCGGGGACTGTCATCCTCGGTGTCGCAGGATTTGCTGCGTTCATGGCTGTTGGAATCGTACGGCAGATTCTATCCGATCCTGCACTGCTCACGCGATACAATCCACTCGAGCTCATCCTCACGCAGAACGAGTTCGTCACGCCGATATATACGCTTCAGCACTATGTTCTCAATGTTCGCCCACTGCGGTGGGGAAGCACGTACATCAATGCGCCGCTTCAGTTCATTCCGCGTGCAATGTGGCCGGACAAGCCGGAGAGTCTCTCTCTGCAGTTCATGCGTGACGCGTTCGGCAGCACGAACCTGATCGGATTCGCTTATACGCCGGTCACAGAAGCGTTCCTGAATTTCGCGTGGGTGGGACCGTTCCTGATATTCGCGATTATCTCGATCCTGCTCGTGAAGCTCGTCCGCAATGCGGATGCTCATCCCGGACTGTATTTCGTTCTGTTCGCGACTGTCGTCGATTTCCATCGCGGTGAGTTCGGCCTGATCTTCTATGCGCTCTGCTTTGTCGGCGGCGCATACATCTTCATGCAATTCGTCTCGCGACTCCGCTGGGCGCCGCCAAAGATTGCGGGCGTGCGACCGGCGCCGGTTCTCAGATCCTGATAGATGCACATTGCCCTGAACCTGCTGTACCTGCTTCCAGGCGTCGTTGGTGGAACCGAGACCTACGCGCGCTCACTGATCAAGGCCTTCTCACGCCAGGACGACGACAACGAGTATTCGATTTTCCTCAACCGTGAATCGGCCGATCTCGATGTAACGCCTGCGGAAAATTTCAGTCGTGTGATATGCCCGGTTAATGCGACGAACAGGGCGGTGCGTTACGGTTGGGAGCAGGGCGCAATGCCGCTGCAGCTTCGCAAGGCAAAACCGGACGTTGTCCATTCACTCGGCTACGTTATTCCGCTTGCAGCGCGAGGCCCGCAGGTGGTGACCGTTCACGACGTCAATTATCTGGGACACAAGGGGTGGCGCACGGGAATCGGGCGGACTGCATTCAGGTTTTTCGCCGAGCGTACGGTAAGGCGCGCGGACAGAATAATCGCGGTCTCGCACTTCTCGCGCGATGAGATCGTGAAGCACATGAAGGTCGATGCCGGCAAGATCGCTGTGGTTCATTCGGCGGGAAGGGAGGCGCCTCCGCGCGGGCCGCGGATTGCGAGCGACGCAGTGCGGAACATACCGCGGCCGTACATCATGGCATTCAGCGCTCTCAGCGCTCACAAGAACATTCCGCGATTGATCGCGGCGTTCGAGAAGATCTCGTCCGTGGTTCCACATGACCTCGTGCTTGTGGGCCACATGCCTGTAAAGACAGCCGCTCGTGCAGAAATCGAGTCGGCTGGCTCGACTGGCCGCGTGCACTTCACGGGTTACATACCGGAAGCCGACGTCGCTGCATTGTTGAGCAACGCTTCCATATTCGCATTCCCTTCATTGTATGAAGGCTTCGGCCTTCCGCTCCTCGATGCGCAGAACGCCGGGGTTCCTGTCGTGTGCTCCAGCGCAGGATCACTTCCCGAGATCGCAGGTGATTCCGCGATTCTCTTCGATCCCCATTCTGAGGAGGACATTGCGAAAGCATTGAAGCGGGGTCTGCTCGATACTGATCTGCGCAGGCGCCTTGTCGAGAAGGGTCATGAAAATGCACGTCGTTTTTCCTGGGACCGCACTGCGCGTGAGACGCTGGACGTCTATTATGACGTCGCATGACCGCAAAGAAGCGATCGTACGTATTCATCACACAGGTTTACGTTCCCGATCCCAACGCAACGGGTCAGCATCTCGCTGACGTCGCGGAGGAGCTCGCGCGCCGTGGACATGATGTCACTGTCTACACATCAAATCGCGGCTACGACAATCCCGAGAATTATTATCCCGCGACCGAGACGAGAAATGGCGTAAGAATTCGCCGGCTCCCATTGTCGCATTTTGGAAAGAGCTCGATTGCGATACGCATTCTCGGCGGATTGTCGTTTGTGGGGCAGGCGATCGCCCGCTCGGTCATCAGCAGAAAAGTCGATACGGTCGTCGTGAGCACATCGCCTCCGATGGCTCCCATAGCGGCGATAGTGCTGCGCGCCTTGCGAAATGCGCGCGTCAAATACTGGGTGATGGACATCAACCCCGACCAGATCGTCGCACTCGGCATGGCGCGGCCCGATGCGGCGGCAGTGCGGGCTTTCAACTGGCTCAATCGAAAGATTCTGGCTGCGGCAGACGATATCGTGGTGCTCGATCGCATGATGGCCGATACCATCGATCGAAAGCATCCGGTGCGGGACAAGCTGTCGATTCTTCCGCCCTGGCCCGCGCAGGATCCTGCGCATCTTCTTCCGCACGAGGAGAATCCCTTCCGCCAGCGGTACGTCGGCGACGACCGGCGGGTGATCATGTACAGCGGCAATCACAGTCCGGCAAACCCGCTCGATACGATCCTCGCCGCAGCAAAGCGCCTCGAAAACGATCCCCGCCTCCTCTTCATGTTCATTGGAGGAGGGATCGGGAAGGAAGAAATCGAGCGTACGAGGGGCAGGAACATCGTCTCATTGCCATATCAGCCGCGCGCGGAGCTCCGGCATTCGCTGTCAGCTGCCGATGTTCATATCGTTACAATCGGCGATGCAGTGCCGGGAATCGTTCATCCCAGCAAGGTGTATGGAGCTATGGCCGTGGGACGCCCGATTCTACTTGTTGGACCCCCTGAAAATCATGTTGCGGACATCATGGCCGAGCATGACATTGGCTGGCACGTGCGCCATGGTGATGTGGATGGTGCCGTGCGAGTGCTGAGCGAGATTGCGTCCATGCCTCGTGAGGCGCTCGAGGAAAAA
This sequence comes from Gemmatimonadaceae bacterium, assembly GCA_036377755.1. Lineage (GTDB taxonomy): Bacteria > Gemmatimonadota > Gemmatimonadetes > Gemmatimonadales > Gemmatimonadaceae > UBA4720. The sequence continues at coordinate 587 of DASUXX010000040.1, read as the reverse complement.
GGCCGCCGGGCCTACGATGCCATCGTTGCCCGGGGAGGCCGGGAGTCTGCAGTCGCACGAGTTGCTGATACTATGGAAGTACTTCGGTAGCTTGCAGGGTTATCCCGGCCCGATCCATCTTTGAGGTTTATCTGAGTATTCTGTTCATCAACGCCCTGTTTTCCGGCGATAACTTGATGGTTCAGCGAATAGTTTTTCTCGCGGCAGCCGGCATCCTGAGCTGGCTTCTCGCGAGCCGGGTGCGTTTGTACGCGCTCGACAAGCTTCTCGACATACCAAACGAGCGCAGCTCGCATTCGCGTCCTACCCCGCGCGGGGGCGGGCTTGCCATCGCTGTAACCGCGATCGGCGGCATCATCATCGCCGCGATGCTTCGCTGGATCGACTGGAATCTGGCGCTGGCCCTGTCCGGTGGCGCCGCAATGATCGCCACAGTGGGATTCGTCGATGATCATCGCAGCCTTTCCGCTCTTACCCGCTTCGCCGTTCAGTTCTTCTCGGCGGGGTGGGCGATGTACTGGCTTGGCGGATTACCGTCGCTGAGCGTGGGATCGTCGAGCATTTCACTTGGAATTGTCGGAACGTTC
>DASUXX010000039.1:0-5924 GCA_036377755.1 Gemmatimonadaceae bacterium | reverse complement strand
GTATGAGGGTTAAGGACCCGTTGACTATAAGGTCTCAGGACACATTTCCGCACATACGAACTACGACTAATTGAGGGACGAAGACACTCGAGGGATGAGGGACGATGACTCGAATCGGAACCTTGTTCCTGATACCTCGAGTGCCCTCATTCCGTATTTAGTCGTAGTTCATCTGTGCGGAAATGTGTCCTGAGACCTTATAGTCAACGGGTCCTTAATCCTCATAAGGTCCTCCGACTCCTTAATCCTCATAAAAGTCCTCGGATCCTGAGTCGAAGGAGAGGATTTGTGCATTGCGGGGAGTGGGCGGTAAGTTCTGGATTCCCTGAGCATTGATGCCGATGAATTTTCTCGTGGGATCCGCGGTTGCCGTTTTTCTGCTCGATCAGGCGTCGAAGTCGCTGATTCAGCTTCGCCTTGAGAATCGGACCCTCTCGCTCGGCAGCATCGTCACGCTGCGCCACCTTGCGAGCACCCGGGGACATTACCGCGTCGCCTCCGCGCGTGCTGCGATGATTGTCATATGGGCGGCAGCGTTCGTCGCTGCAGCGCTTCTTTCCAGTACGAGTGGACCGACTTCATCGCCCTCTGTACAAGTCGCAATGGGCGCAGCACTCGGCGGCGCCGCGGGAAATCTTTCGGATGTTCTCCGAATGCGATCAGTGCGCGACTTCATAGATCTCGGATGGTGGCCCGTGTTCAATCTCGCTGACGTCGCAATCGTCGCAGGCATCATCGGACTTCTGATAGGACGATAGCGATGCGGCCTGTCTTCTTCACATGGCGCGGGATCACGGTTCACAGCTATCCCGCCATGCAGTACATCGGAATCACGCTCGGTGTAATTGCGGGCAACATTGCCGCGCACCACTCCGGGCTCGATGCTTTCCGCGTCTACGTCGCGACGATCATCCTGCTCTTTCCTGCGCTGGGAGGAGCACGACTTCTATACGTGGCAGTTCACTGGCGCACATACCGTCAGGAAAAACATCGAATCTGGAACACGCGCGAGGGCGGCGCTGCGCAATACGGTGGAATTCTTCTCGCGGTGCCGCTCTCGATTCCGCTCCTGCGCGCACTCGACATTCCGTTCGGTGCATTCTGGGATGTTGCCGGAATAACGATCATGCTGGGCATGGCATTCACCCGCGTGGGATGCTTCATGAACGGGTGCTGCGCAGGACGCGAGTGTCATTCGTGGTTCGGCATGTATCTCCCTGACGTAACCGGCCAATGGAAGCACCGCTTTCCCACGCAGCTGATGGAATCAGCGTGGGCCGTGATGCTGCTGGCATCGGGCATTGCGCTCTGGGCATTACTTCCTTTTCCTGGCGCGCTCTTCATCTACATCGCAGCCGGCTACGCACTTGGACGTTTAGTGATGGAATCGCTTCGCATCAACGGCGCGCGACGATTCACTATTCATCACGCTATCTCGATTCTGATCATCGCAGTCTCGTTTGCAGCACTCGCAGTACGCATCCCTCATTAGGAGGTAGCACCGCATGCCGAACAACCTGACCGGAGATTTCGACGTAATCGCGCAGTTTGCGCTTCCGGCCATCAACAGGATTCTCGCGGCGATGCACAGGGTACAGAGATTCCCGCACTCTCTCGCAATGCGCGTCGACGACACCCAGCGACCGAGCGGTGACTGGGACCGTCCGACTACTATCGGAGTTGTCGATGCATTCGGGGATGCCGTTGCCGATCCAGCGCGCATACGTAATCCTCGTCCCGTAAACCTCGGTGATTTTATCGGGAGCGGAACGGATACCGTCGTCGCGCGCTCACTCGACGCGATCGCCAACCCGGGCTTACTCTCCGTTGCCCTTGGAGAAATCGAGCCAAGTCATCTCAAAGGGCGCGCACACCTCCAGATCTTTCCTCCGACAGCGGAGATCACTGATCCCACTGGCCGAAACGCAACGATCAAGATGGAGATCCTCGCGCGCTACATCGCCGACCCTGGAACTCCACGCGTTGCTGAATTCATTCGCGGCGAGATCAGGATTACTGCGCCAATCAGCCAGGTTACTAGTCTTCGACAGCGCGTGATCTCGATGGACATCAAGTCGGCGAATGTGTCGGTCAGCTTCGTGCCGTACTGGTCGAGCTCGCCGATAAGTCAGCAGGATATAAATGCCATCAATCTCGTCATAAGGAACGCATTGAAGACGAGCTTCCTTCCGTCGAGCGCAACACTGCCTGACGAGATTGCGAGCGTTCAGTTCAAGATGACACCCGGCGCGCATGCGAATCTCGGACTGCTCATCGATATGGAAGGCGCGGCGGGAAATCCGGCCTCGGCAACTCAGACGTTCGCTGGCGGGAACGACGGATTCGCATTCGCTCTTGGCGCGGATTACATCCAGAAAAAATTCGCGCCGACATTGAACAGTATTCTGCAGAAGCAGATCGCTCCGATACGCAAGAAGGTCGACTACTACTTCAGCACGTACACGGTTACCTACACGGTCACGCTCAATCACGCCGAGCTTCAGCTGAAGCAGGACAAGATGACTCTGGTCATCAAGGGGCATGCTCACACAGGCACGTGGTTCATGCCGGATTTCAATTTCACAGCGTCGCAGGACATGACGCTCGCGCCAAGTGGTGACACTGTCGAGCTGGTACTCGGAGATGACCATTTCTCCACCGACAGCACAATCGCTGACGCAATTCTCTATCTCGCGTCGTTCAGTATCGGCAAAGCCCGCGACGACGCAATCCGCGACAGCAACGTCCGCTCCATGGTTCGCGTTGCATTCAGTGCCAGCGCGAATCTCGGCGGCTTTGTCCGCTCACTGCTCACTCCAGCGAAAGCGACAACGCCGGTTGCGCCGCTTGCGATGGACATGGTGTACACCGCGGTGAACGTCTCGACGGATGGAATCGTGCTTCACGGCTCGGTGAACGTTGCTCCGTGGCCAATTGCTTATGCCGAATACGAGCAGATTTCAAGCGTATCCTCCGATCCAATCGATGCTGCGGTTGCTCATGGTCCGGATTATTCAGCTTTCAAGAGCTGGATTCCTGGAGGGACGATCAGAAGCTTCGAATGGAAAAGACAGAATCAGGTCCAGGGCTACATCGACCAGAACAAGTTTGTTCTTGTCGGTGAAGGTCCGGTGCTGGCGACCGATATTGCACCTGGAGTGGTGACCGCTTCATCGCCCATGTGCGTCACCATTCGGGGCGATAGAATAACTGCACAAGGTCCCACTGCAATCGAGCAGGTGAGCGCGACCATCTGTGGATACAGACGCATCATCATCGACGATAGCGCTCTTGTCGACCTCGATACGAGAGTAATTCTCGGCGAGCCCGGACCCGATGGTACCATGTCACGTGTCGGAACTGCCGCGCCGCTCCCGGCCAATCAGGGAAAACGATCGAACCTGCTTGTACGCCTGATCGATAACGCCGAGTCGGCAGATGTCGATCAAATCGTCCATGCAATCAAGGAGGGAGGCAGACCAGACGCGGCGACTGCAGTGCTTATAATCGGCTCAGCTGCCGCGCTCCAGAGAGTGAAATTCAACGAGAACATCACCTACGTCGAAGACAAGGGCGAGCTCGCCCGGCGTCTGGGAATCGAGACAGACAGCGGCCCCGTGACAGCTCTGATAGATCCAAGCGGAAAGGTGGCCTGGAGGAAACAGGGACGCGTTGATGGATCTGAGCTTGCTCGTGTTCTGAAGGAAAAACTTTTACCGTCGCGCGCGTTCGGCACTGCGACCGCCACGGGAAGCATTCGAATGGGCCAGCCGGCTCCGAACTTTCTGCTCGACATGGGAGGTGGCGAGCTTGGCACGCTGCGCAAGCTTCGCGGGCGGTCCGTCACCCTTGTTTTCGATCGCACTGAAAAAGGAGGCACTGTATCAGTTCGCATCGCGAACGGTGCAAAGAGTGACAGATCCGGAGGTGACAAAATCGTAGTCGACGATCGTGATGGCAGCATCGGCAAAGCATATGGTGTTACCGCATGGCCTGCGACGATCGCGGTTGACGAATCGGGAACAGTGCGAAGCGTGAGATACGGAGCTGAGCGGGCGCACGATGAAACTCAAACATCGAAAGGGAGAGCACACTGATGTCTGAAGGATACCTTCTGCTCACGCCTGTTCTCGTTCTCTTCGTTGTCGCGCTCGTCGGCTTCGTTGGTTGCGATCAGTTGTTTGGCCTCGATCGCGTGCCGGACGTGGAAAATCACCCGCCGACGCTGCTCGATCCCGTACCGGGGAACATGACAGTCGATCTCGCATGGATTCCGCCCACCGATGCGACGCCGACCGGCTATCGAATCGAGAGAGGTGAAGCGTCGAATATGCTCACGTTCGACCGCGAGGTGCCCGCATCACAGACGACGTTCCACGACGACGTGAGCCTCGTGAACGAAATGACGTATTACTACGCCGTAACCAGCCTCGACGGGACCTCAGCCGTAGGAACCTCGGAAGTAAAACCGGTTGTTGTTGGATACACTGGACTCACGTCACTCGTGACAGGAATCACCCGCGGGACGCTGCGCAACAATTTCATGGCGAACGTCGGCATGGGATTCCAGGTTGGCACAACCGCGATACGGGTCAGCAAGATTGGTCGCTACAAAGTTCCGGGTAATTCAGGAACGCACACATTGAAGCTCTTCGATCTCGCAGCGAATGCCGACATACCCGGCAGCTCAGTGACAATCAATCTGGCGGGCGCACCTGACGATCAATTCGCGTATGCTGACCTTCCGGCTCCAATCCCGTTGACTGCCGGCGCAACCTACTATCTGCTGAGCAGTGAAACCGACATGGGCGACCGCTGGTACGATTCTGCGGACACGAAAGTCACAACGACGAACGTCGTCACGCGCGTTTTCGCCGTCAACGAAGACAGCCCGGGTCACTTCAATCCTGCGCCAATAGCGGAATTTGTGTACGGACCTCTGGACGTTCAGTATTAGATCCTGACTCCAAGCGCGTGCACGGCGTACCACGCTGTGTACGCGATGAGTCCGGACAAGGCGGCGTCTCCCCCATCGGCGACTGCGCGTCCCGAAGGATCCACCCGCTCCGCAGCGAAGCCGTTGTCGAGCGCTGCACGGCGCAGCCAGTCGAGCGCGCGTGATCCGTCCGGTCCGTTCAATCTTCCACACCACATGACGAGATCGTCCGTCTCGACAAGCTCCAGCGGTTTGACGGTGCGGCGGTAGAGCGAATCGTCCCGGTCGACCAGGTCGAAATAGGGAAGCCAGTAAGCCGATGTCCGCACCGGCTGATGCGTCGCGGACTCCGAGAGATTCGCTGAGTCCGTGAACACGGACTTTCCGCTCGAGTCCCCGACAACAAACTGCCGCATTATCGCCGCGCGAACGGCAGCAGCATCCTGAACCTTTTGCGCAGTTTTCTCGTCGAGTGTGCGTGAAAGGATCTCGAGCGCGAGTGCCGCGACGGCATTCGATGAAAGCGTGTACGCATTCTCGGGCTGGCTGCCGTCTGCATTGATCTCGGTCGAGTAGAGCGGAAGCGTCTTGTGCTTTCGTGACTCGACATCCTCGAACGCGCTGTACAGCGCGTCCGCGAGGAAGGGCTCTTCGACAATCCTGTCGTCGCCGCTCTGGACGATGTACTCGTCCACCGCAATGGGAAACGCACACGCTCCCTCGAGGGAGAATCCAGGTTCGAGCAGTGACCCATCGAGGTAATGCACACCAGACCCCGGCGCATAACCGTGGAGATCGCAGATTCGGAGCAGCACTTCACGAGCAAACGGCGGATCTGCAAGCTGCAGCGCTGGCATGATCCACATGAGCGCTTCCCAATCGCGGATGGTCGCGCCGTAATTATTCCACGGTACACGACTGCGAACGACATAGAAATGCGAATCATCGATCGCACGTCCGGCACTGCAGAAATAGGCAAAGAACATGT
>DASUXX010000038.1:0-10708 GCA_036377755.1 Gemmatimonadaceae bacterium | reverse complement strand
ACGCCGCGCATCATCATGCAGAGGTGAAATGCCTCGATCACGACTCCAACGCCGAGGGGCTCGAGAACTTCCTGTAATGCCTGGGCAATCTGTTCGGTAAGCCGTTCCTGAACCTGCAGTCGCTGGGCGAACACGTCGACCACTCTCGGAAGCTTGGAGAGACCGACGATCTTGCCGTCGGGGATGTACGCGACGTGAGCTTTTCCGTAGAACGGAAGCATGTGGTGCTCGCACAGCGAATAGAGCTCTATGTCGCGCACCATCACCATGTTGCTGTGCGATTCCTCGAACAGCGCATCTCCGATTACCTGCCGGGCATCGCGCTCGTATCCGCGAGTGAGCCACTTGAGCGAGGCAGCAACGCGGGCAGGAGTCATTATCAGCCCTTCACGGCCGGGATCTTCGCCGATCAGCTCCAGCTGTCTGCGGACGAGATCCTCGAGATCCTCACTGTCCTGTGTATTCGACATGGTTGTTTTCCGTTTCGCGTAGGACCAGGCGTGTGAGCTTCGCGGGCTTCACTGCCGGCTCCAGTATTCGCCAGAACTGCACCACGATATTCTCGGCCGTCGGAATGATGCCTTTCATGAAGTCGACGTCGAGGTTCATGTTCTTGTGATCGACCTTGTCGATGATCCTGTCTTCGACGATGTCGCGCAGCTTTGCGAGATCCAGCACGTAACCCGTCTGCTCGTCGATATCACCTTCGACGGACACTTCGAGCTCGTAGTTATGGCCGTGCCAGTTTGGATTGTTGCACTTTCCGAAGGTCGCCTGATTTTCGGAGTCAGTGAACGATGGATTATAGACGCGATGGGCCGCGTTGAACCGCATGCGGCGGGTGGCAGTTACTCTCGGCATTGGTGGTCGCTCGAGGATGCGGAAAAAAAGCTCCGCCGGCACACAACGGCGACGGCGGAGCTCACGAACTACAGGAACGAAGAGGGTTTTTGAAGCCCTGTCGAATGTATGAGGCCCTCACCGCTGCCTACTGCCTTCCCCGCACTGGGGCATGACATCAGCACGACTTTTCGGACCCACCCGGAGGACTTATCGGCTCAAAAAGTGAAGCTCTTCGTCCCCTTGAAGTGCAAACTTCGCACTTCAGGAATGACTATAATTTAGGGACGCGCAAACTTACCGTCAACGAAAACGAAATGGATTTCGGCATCGTCGCAGCAGTAGTGATGATCATCGTCTGGGCAGTGATAACCTTCACCGGTGATGCGCCCGGTTATGTACACCTGCTATTGACGATTGGTTTCTTCATTCTTTTCTGGCGGGTGATCGTAAGAAAGGATCCGGTTCCTCCCCGCAAGTCTTAAGTTTCACAACGAAGGCGCGATGACGGACGACGGCTCAGGCGAGTTTTCTGCGTCATCATTCGCGAGCGAAACCGATCCGGTCGTCGCCGTAGCTGAGCAGCCTGAACCGCGCTTCGTTTATAAGGAAAAGCCGGTTGTGGTTACGGGCGCTTCCGGCCATGTGGGGTCGCGAACCTGCGCATATCTCGTCGAGCGCGGATTCAAGGTGCGAGCGCTTGTGCGCAACACGGCGAAAGCGGCGGAAAAGCTCGGTCACCTGAGAATCGAGATCAGGGAAGGCGACATTCGCGACAGTGACACCATGCGCGCCGCGCTTTCGGGCGCGGGGTCAATCGTTCATCTCGCTGCGATTGCGATAGAAAAGCGCGGCGAGAGCTACGAGTCGACGAATACCGAAGCGACGAACATCCTGCTCGATGCAGCGCGCGCTGAGCGCGTTAATCGAATCGTGTACATGTCGCAGAACGGTGCGGATTCGAGCTCGCCCTATCGATTCCTGCGGAGCAAGGGCCTCGCGCAGGACATCGTCACGTCGAGCAGCATGAGGTGGTCGGTGCTCAAACCCTCAGTGATATTTGGACCCGATGACGAATTCGTGAACGTGCTTGCGCGTCTCGTTCGATTGTCGCCTGTGGTGTATCCGCTCCCCGGCGGAGGAAGTGCGCGGTTCCAGCCGGTGTCAGTCGGCGATGTGGCGCAGGCGATTGTGAAATGTCTCGAAGATGACCGTACTGTTGGCCGACTGTATCTCGTTGGCGGGCCGGTGCCTTTGACGCTGCGTCAAATGACCGAGCGGATACTGGTCGCAATGAACGCATCTCGTGTTCTCGTCGGTGTTCCTGTTGCTCTTCTTCGCCCGTTGATCGCGCTTGCTCAGCGACTATTGCCTCATCCGCCTGTAACGACAGGACTTCTCGATCTGCTGAAGATCGACAACGTCGTCTCGCCGAATGAATTGGAGACGGAGCTGGGAATCGATCCGGTCCCGTTCGCTCCTGAAGAATTGCTGTATCTAAGGGAGATTAGTTTCCGATCTGCACTGAAATCAATGATTCGGTAATGGGCTGATAGCAGATAGCTGACCGCTAGTGCTGGCCGCTGTTCTCAATCAAGCGGCCAGCGACGAGCGGCCAGCACTAGCGGTCAGCTATCTGCTATCAGCCTTTATTAGATCTCCCAGTTCGACAACACAATCCCGCGCTGGGGGATCTGCTCGGGATAACCATCGAGAGTCATTCGCAGATCCGACCAGCGCACACGCGCGCCACGGCGAATCAGGCGGCGATACGCGTTGTTGTACTGACTCTGAACCCGAAGCGCGACGCGGCGAGTTCCGCTGCGGCGCGCATGATCCGACAAGGCAGTAACGAGAACGTCGAAGTCTTCATCGTTCTTCGAGACCAGCTTCAACACACGCAACTCTTCACGGATACGTCCTTCGACAAGCGGCACCGAATGACATACCGCGAACGCGACGATATCGTCGCCATCGAGTAAGAGCAAAGTGTCGCCGAGCGCGAGCTCTTCAGTAAGGCGCAGCTCGCGCGTGAAGTCGTAGCCCGGCGCTATCGATTGCGTGAGCTTGCGACAGTCGCCAATTGCTGCATCGAGCTCGTCACCAACGAGTGAGCCAAGTCGCAGGGTGCGAAGCCGGCCGGTCATCGGCGTGCCGAACACTCCATCGATCGTAACCGTAAGCGTGAGATAACCCGGCATCATTCCAAGCGACGAATAGAAGCCGATGTTGTCCATCGTCCGCGGCATCGTCTCGAGACCGATTACCGTCGCACCGCTTGCGCGGAACAGCTCGATTCCCGCCATCACGACAGATTTGCCGAGCCCGTGGCCCTGATAATCGGGATGAACGGCAAGCGGCCCCATCCACGCTTCCGTTCCAGAGAGATGAGCGATGTTGAAGGCGACAACGCGGCCGCGCTCATCGCGCCACAGCATGGCACCCTTCCCTGCATCGGCGATTGCAAAACGCCACACCGGCGGGTTGAGATGCGGAACGCGAACACCAGCCATGCCGTCGCGCCGATACCGATCCGTGAACGCTTCGCTGAACACTTCGTTCAAGTCGGCGATGTCCGCTTCGGTTGCCTGATGCGGACCACCTGGAACGCGGGATGGCTTCCACGTTCTCGCGACTGCCATCAGGCAGCACCCGCGGTTTCGAGCTCGAAGCCCGCATCGCGCTCATCCGAATGTGCGACACCCGCGCCCTTTGTCTGCTCGACAACGGACGCTGCGAGCGAAGGATCATATCGAACGGATATCACCTGATCGAGTCCATCGCGCACTGACTCGATGTGCGTGATGAGAATCACCTGCTCGAACCTGTCGCCAAGCGCGCGGAGAAGCTCGAGAACATTGAAGCGGCGCGATTCATCGAGCTGTCCGAAAACTTCATCGAGCACGAGAAGCGAGAATGTCTGGCCGGACCGCTCCGCAATCATCTGAGATACGGCAAGACGCAGGACGAGATTGGCGAGATCCTCTTCTCCGCCTGAAAGAACAGGTTTTCCAATTCCATCTTCGAGTACAACGACGTTGTATCGCTCGTCCAGCTCCAGCTCAGCCGTGCGCGAATCAACGAGCTCGCGCAGGAAAGTTGTTGCGAGCTCTGAGAGCTCAGGACGAAGCTGCGCATTCAGCTGCGCGCGCATTTCGTTGAACGCGCGATCGAGCTCTTCATGCAGCCTTCTCTCTCCTTCACGTTCCGCAACAGTCGCCTGGAGTGCGCGGGACTCTTCACTTGCAGTCACCGCTTTCTCGAGTGCTTCGCGCGCGTTCCGCAGGTTGTTCGCGGCTGTAATCGAGTCGAGCTCCGCGGCACGCGCATCGGCGAAACATTTCTCATACTCGGTCTTGAGACGGTCATAATCGGCCGCAGCAAATGACATCTGCTTGTGACGCACTCTCAGAGTTCCGAGAATCGATTCGATGTTGGCAGCGGCCACCGAATATTCACGCTGCTGATCGAGCAGCACGGACTCACGCTCGAGCAACGCTCCAAGCCGTGCGACCCGGTCACCGATGGGCGCGAGCTTCGCGATCTCTGTTTTTACGAACTCGTACCGCGCCGCATCGAAGCCGCGCGCGATCACCGATATGTCGCGCTGTATCTGCTCCAGGCGACGGTCTTTTGCTGCGATGTCGCGAGTAAGACCGGATAGCTCCTGCACCGCGAGCTGAACGCGCGCAAGTTTTCTTTCGAGAGCACCTGTTTCAGTTGTGAGCGCTCTCCGGCGCTCGTCGAGATCCTTCACGTTCGCCGGCATTTCCGAAAGCTGCTCGAAACGGCTCTTGTAATATGCGCCGTCAACGCGAAGCGTCTCGATCGTCTCCGTCAGATGCTCGACGACATTCTCCAGATTCTCGCCGAGCTTTCTGCTGCAGGTGGGGCATGCGCCTTCTGATCCAAGACTGATTACGCGCTCACGCTGCTCCTGGACTTCCATGTATTGCTTGCGCAGGTCCCGCAGCTTGGTATCTGCATCCTGCCGGTCGCGCACCCATTCAGTTCTTCGCGCTTCGAGATCACCCTGCGCTGCTTCGAGATCCTCGCGTTTCTTCTCGAGCTCCAGCGTGACTTCTTCTTCCTGCGCAGGAGCCTTCTCGATTACCGTGTATCTCGCGCGCAGCCGGTCGAGCTCCTCGCGTAATGCATGCTCAGCTTCGAGCAGTGTCTTGCGACGTCCCTCTTCCCTGTACATCTCGTCGAGAATTCCAAGCTCATCGCGCAGCTCGCCAAGCGGCTCGAGAGAGCGCTGCAACCGTGAATACTCGGCACGCGATTCACCGATCGCCGCAACTTCAGACGTCACACGCTCCAGCTCGCGGCGCAGTGAGCTTTCCTCGCGCTCGTTCGCTGCAATCTCGGATGCGATCGACTGCGCCTTGTCGCGATTGCCCTGCGCAAGCTCCCACTTCGGCGTAAGTGCCTTGAGCGATGAATCAGCAATCGAGAATCGATGCTCTGCAGTCTGCGCAGCAGACGTTGCCTGCGACACGCGCTCACGCGCCGCGATCATCGTCCGCTCGACCACGTCGGGATCCGGCATGCCTGCGCGCAACCCGGTAATCTCGGCGTTCAACGTTCGCCGTCGATCGCCGATCATGTCCTGCGCTAAACGAAGCTTTTCGTATCCGAGAACTTTCGAGAGGAACCGCGCACGCTCCGATGCTCCCATCGCAGCCATGAGCGCCAGCTCTTTCTGACCGGTGAAATAAGTGCGGAAGAATTCGTCGCGTGACATTCCGAGCAGACGTTGGAGCCTCTCGGTAACTGCGGAGGGTGAGCTCGCTATCGGGGCTTCTTCACCATCGAGGAAAAGCTCCGCGTTGGTGCGGCCTCGTACTACCCTGTAACGATGGCGTCCGAGCTCGAACTCGAGCTCGACGCGCATGGCGCCACGGCCGGTTGCCGCGATCGAGAGCATCTGCTCGCGAGTCGAGCGCCCCCATGCATATAGAGCAAAGGCGATCGCCTCGAGTATCGTGGTCTTGCCTGCACCGTTGGGCCCGATGATGCCGGTGATTCCCGACTCGAAGAGAATCTCGGTCGAGACGTGCTGCCTGAAGTTCGTGAGCCTGAGTGCGCTCAGTTTCAAGCTTCTTCTCCAGACAGTGCGGGCGCGAGGCGCTCTGCTTCGTCGAGGTATCGAAGTCCGAGATCGACAAGCGACTTTCTGTCGATTCCCGGAGTGACGTTGCGCGACTCGAGCATGCGGCGCACGGTCTCGGTCAGCGACGCACGACGTCCGGGCGCGCCCCCTGCGCTCTCGACGCGCGGCGGAATCGGCCTGCGTGCATCGAGAAGAAAATGCAGCGCGCGGCGCTTGTACTCGCGAATCTTGCGATGATCGAGATCGCGAAGGACATGACGCGGCACATCGCGCACGACGAGTCGTACGATGCGCTCATCGATGCCACCTTCACATGCATCGACGGCGGCGGCAATCGCTTCGCTGAGCTGCGACGCGCTCAAGCCTTCGCCCCGAACTTCAGGAATGTCTACGACGCGGCGCGCGAGCGAGATCGGGTGAAAACGATGCTCACCCGTTTCCAGGTTGTGCTCGATGAAGCCTTTGCCGGGAACATTCTTCGCGCGCTCGTCATCGACCTCCCCCCAGACATTCGTGCTGGAGTATTCGATCGAGCCTGAGTAGTACGCGTTAGGGGCGACCTGATGATAGACGTGATAATGACCGAGTGCGACGTAGTCCCAGCGTTCGGGCTTGAGCTCTTTCAGGGAGAGATCGGTCGACGGACGCTCGATGAGAGTACCGAAGCGATTGATGACCCCTTCGATTTCATCGTGCATTACGAGCACGTTGAACTTTGCACCGGGATCAGGATCGTACGGCGGACGCGGGCGCACGCCGTCGGGAACAGCGAGGATGTGGAGATCACGGTCGGCGAAGCGGACACTCTTCGGTTCCGAATCGACAACGATGATGTTGAGCGACTTGAACAGTCGCAGGATGCATCCTGTCTCGCTCGTTCGCGGCGTATCGTGATTTCCTGCGACCATCACGACGACTGCATCGGGCAATGATTCAGTGAGGCGTGCGAATTGTTTGTGCGCCCAGAGAATCGCCGGGTTCGTCGGTCGTACCGCGTGAAACACATCGCCGCCAATGACAATTACGTCGGGAGCGATCTCGATGATTTCATCGATTGCTTTCTTGAACGCTGCAGCGACATCGGCCTCGCGCTGATTGAGACCAGTCGGCGTGAGGCGCTGGTACTGACGAAAACCAAGATGCAGGTCAGCGAGGTGCACGAGCTTCATTGCGCCAGACCTGCCTTCAAAACCTGTGTGACCCTGGTGCGCACGCGCATCGGCTCGGAACCCGCAGAAGGATGATACATCGAAGTTACGTCTATCTCAGCGCGGGTTTCCGTGATCCATGAAAGACGGCGGTCGAGCTCGAGTGAGCCGGTCATCCATCCATCGACCTCGGATGTGCTTCCATCACGATGATCGTGAGCCAGCGTCCCGCGCATCGAAATGTACGCAATGTCGCCGTTTCTACCGAGTGAATCGAGCTGAAATGTCGCGCGCACGCGTCCCATTGCGCCGGCTTCGCCGGAGATGGGGATTCGCATCTCGCGCGTCCACTTTCCGCCCACCTTTACCGGATTTTTCGAGAGCATCGCAGGCATCTGTCCAAAGATCGAGCGGAGCTCTTCACTTGCCTCTTCATCTATTACCTCGGCGCCGCCATCAGCAGAGACGCGAAGGCGCATCGATCCCTCTCGTCCGCGAACACGGCGCGGCGTGCCGGCAACTGTTCCACGGGAGGCTGCGGTGCGGACGGAATCGGTTACGGCGAGAACGGTAGCTTTGCCACCGGCGACACTTTGCACAATCGCACGGCTGAATACCTCAGAGACCGTAGTCATCTGCTGCCGAAGTGACACGCAAGGCTGAGCACCGCTGCGAGAATCGCGGCTTGGGCTTCCGCAATTGGCAGGAGAGGCGCTCATCTCGACTTTCTGAGAGAGACGCACGACAAGGGTGTCGCCTACGCGCGGCTTGATCGCGAGAAGAACGCCTTGCGCGAGCGATTTCTGAATTGGAGCTGCTGCCGCTGCCAAGGCAAGGAAAAGAGCGTACCGCCTATGAACCATATGGCTCATCATCCGGCAGCGAGCGCACGGCAGCCGGAGTTCTTTCTGCTCCGTTGGAAATCTCTAGCTTCAGTTTCTTCTTGAGGCGCCCTTGGAAATACGCGCGCGCATTTGCGGGGCGGGCCTGAAGCGTTGAATTGCGCGCCTCGAGCAGTTCTGACTCGTCGTAAAGCGCCGCAACATCCTGCGCCCACGCCATGGTGATGCTCGGGTCGAGCCTGTGCAGTGAGCGATACAATGCGGCTTCGATACTGATATCAGCCGCCTGCGGAAACTGCTCGGCGCCATCACGTCCTGACATCACTGCAGGGCGCGGGAACCGAACAAAGATCGGTTGTGTGAAATGAGGATGTCGAACCATCAATTGTCCTTTCTCGAGCGTCGCAAGCTTGGTACGTGTTGCCGGGCTCAGGACTGCATAGCCGGGAGTTGCGAGCTCGTCACCATCCATGCGCCCGTACAGCGCCGTTCCCGAATTTCCAACTACGCGCCTGTGAACCTGCGAGCGGAATTGCTGCGCGCTGAACAGAACGAGCCCGAGGTACCTGCCCCGCTCCGCAATGTCGAGCAGCATCTTCCTGACATAAGTGTCCTGCCCGTCATTCGGCGCGTACTTGTTCAGCTCATCGACGAACACGATGAGATGCTTCACTCCGAGATCACGCCGCTCCAGGTGCTCGCGAAGCTTCGAAACGACGCGAGCAAAGATGAGATCCTGCGCATCTTCCTCGAGCGAAGCTACGTCGACTACATACACCGCGCGGTCTTCAAAGCTCCCGAACGGAAGGTCACTCACGTGACCTGAATCAGTCACGAGCCCCGCGCATCGCGTCGAGATGTTCGAGAGACGATTGCGAACTTTTCGAATGGTCGCGATGTGATGCGTGCGCCACGAATCGTTATTGAGGCGCTCCATTCCCCGCAGCAGATCACTGAACCACCCTTCGAGATCGGCAAATGACTCGACTGTGTGATCGCGCGAAAGCGGACCATCCTTCTGCATTGTCTGATTCACCACACGCTCACTTATGAAATCGATGAGCGCATCGGCCTTCGCGTCGAGATCATCCTTGTTGAGAAGAACTTCAGCATACTGAAGAACTTCACGAAGTCCCCAGGTGAGCGGCTTCACACGGTCACTCAGTGATTCGTTCGACCTGAGAGTATTGAGCGTGAACCCCTTGGCATTGTACGGCGCGAAGTACTGAACGTTTTTGAATGGCTCGGGTGCAACGCGCATCTTCTCGTACAGAACGCGATCGGAATCTTCGAGGCGCGCAGCAGGCTGATCGAGATAGAGAAGATCAGGGCCTTTCACATTGAAGCACACAGCTGCGATCGACCCTTTGCTCTCTGGAAAGTGAGTGAACACTGAGGAGAGCAGCCATTCGACGGCGCTCGTCTTCGTCGCGAGGCCCGACATGCCGGAGATGTTGAGATGCGCCGCCTCTGGTCCGAGCAGAAAATCCGCATCGAGCCAGATCGTCGAATCAGTTGCACCTGCGCGATACACACCGATCGGAATTCCGGTGTGCGCGCCCTCCCTGAGGTACACGTCCATACGAAGAGCGGCAGCGACATCCTGCTCCTCTGCAAGGAACACCTCGCCCATCGGCACGGGCTGAAGCGGCTCTTCAGGAATCTGCCTGAGAACCGCAGCAGTGTAGAGCCTGATCTCAGAGCGCTCGGTGACCGAGAAGCCTGCGTTCGCAGGAGATCCGTCGTGGCCGAGCACATCGTGCATCGGCGACTGGAGATCCGTGTAGCTGAATCCTTCGACGACAATTCCGTATATGTGCGGAATCTGTCCGTCGATAGGGTGTGATCCATCGACCCGCACAATCGTACCGATTCCAACCGGGCAATCGAGTGAAGTCCAGAAATGAAACTCGTGCGGAGTATTCGGTTTCCGCTCAGTCGCGACAACTCGGCCCAGTGGCTCCGTCATGAGATTGCCCGGAGAAATTCTTCGGTGTCGCGAATTCCGTAGGCCATTTTATCCCATCGCCCATCGGGAAGGGCAAGCGGAGAGCCTTCGGCAATTATCCAGCGCGAGATTTCGTCGGCGCGTGCGGTGATGTCATCTCCTAGACCTGCTTCAACTCGCAGTAGTCCAAAAAGCGCATCGTGACCTTTGGGACTTCTCGTGCGAACGTACCAGCTCGCTACAGCATGCCGTGATTTCGGCGCAACACGAAATATCGACGAGCGCTGTCCGGCTTCGAGACCGACGAGCGTGCGAAACGCGTCGCCGTCTGCATAGAGACGGCGATGGCTCTTCACCACTCCAACAATTGCGCGCGAGGACGAGGCGATGCTGCTGCCGGTGATGCTTCCATCGACATACAACGTCGCGGACTCGCGGGCGCACCATGATTCTGCAAGCTGGAGCTCGATCGATTCACGGTCGAGCTGCACTCTTTGAAATGCAGCTTCCATCAATGCAGCAGGATGTCTCGACGGCACGCTTCCGGTTCCATCGTCCTTTGCGGTGTCGATAACATGGGGGTGCGACTTGAAATCCGAGCGAAGTCCATCGACATAACGGAACGGGATGTAATAGCCTCGCCTGACAATCGGCGCTGACCCGTTCCACGATATGAGTCTGCGATTGACGCGAGCGCGAATTGCGGCCGATACAGTCGCCCAGACGATTGGGATTCCATGAGCCTGGTTTACGACTCTCACATCCTGAGTGCCATCGAGAAATCCGGCGAATCCACTCACCCCACGCACAGCGC